>NZ_WIPE01000057.1:0-301 GCF_009760835.1 Bacillus sp. EE-W1
CTTTTGGCAAATCGAACAAGACCTAGTTTTGGCAATTTTATTTTGTTTCCTATAACGGCAATGTTTTCATTTGTTTGTTTTGTGGTGTAAGATTGTACGTTGTTCTTCTTAGATTTGAAACGCGGGGCACTGTTTTGTTTTTTGAAAAAGCGTGTATAAGCATCCGCAAGGTTGCGAACAGACGACTGAATCGCAATACTATCCACTTCTTTTAGCCAAACAAACTCTTTCTTCATGGCAGGAAGTTTGGCGGAGCATGTACCATATGTCAAACCCTTTCCTGTTTCTTTATATGCATTAC
>NZ_WIPE01000057.1:311-599 GCF_009760835.1 Bacillus sp. EE-W1
CTGACAAAATGGCGAAATCTTTTAGTCCCACATCCATTCCAATGTAGGAATTTGTTTTCGGAAGTTCTTGCACTTCAGTTTCAACTAACAATGACACAAAGTATCTGCCAGAAGGGTTCCGTCTAACTGTAGCATTTAAAATACGTCCCTTTACTTCACGTCTTTTGGCAAATCGAACAAGACCTAGTTTTGGCAACTTCATTTTGTTTCCTACAACGGCAATATTTTCATTTGTTTGTTTTGTGGTATAAGATTGCACGTTGTTTTTCTTGGATTTGAAACGCGGGA
>NZ_WIPE01000057.1:743-4931 GCF_009760835.1 Bacillus sp. EE-W1
CATCATTCGTTTCACCTCCATTTCGATATGACTCTATTATACAACAAACATACATTCGATAGGTAGTGAAGTAACAGTTTATGTATGTCGAACAATTAAGATGGCTTCCTGCCATTCCTTGTCCGAAGCCAATTCAGCAGTTACACAAAGAAATAACATACACATCTACTGAACTATCAAGAAAGATTTATCTAATTGATCGAGTTGAGATGCTAACAACTAGTGCTGCTAATAGTTTATTAAAATTTTTAGAAGAACCGGATGGAGATACAACGGCCATTCTTGTTACAGAAAATATACAAAGGGTTCTCGGTACGATTCAATCTAGATGCCAAATTTTAAACTTTCTAGATACACCTATGGGAGAATACGAAGAAGAATTATCTGCAGCTAACCTTTCTCAGGATATAGTAAAAATTTTAACTCGTATAACAAATAATATTGATAAAGCTATATTACTGGCAAAAGAGCAGTGGTTTATAGAACTGCATTCACAAATAGTTAGGTTGATGAAAAATTTGATGGAACCTACAGTCTTTATAGAAATAATAAAGTTATTAAAACTAATAGATACAAAAGAAAAAGAGCCAATGCTATTTAAATTTATAAATATATGGTTTAAAGATGCACTATATGCTTTAACGAATAAGAAAGATTTAATATCTTTTCAAAGTCAAATCGGTATTTTAGAGCTACATGCTGAAAAACTGGGTGTAAAAGGAATTGCTGATGCAATAGAACTTTTAGAAAAAGGTTATATAAGAAGACAAGCGAATGTTTCGTTAAATCTTGTTCTGCAAGAAATGTTCATTAAGATGCAAAAAAATGTATATATGGTTGCTTTATAAGGGGGCGAATCTATGTGGATAGAACAGTTAAAAAGGATAATGGAACGAAACCCACATATGAAATCAGAAGCTTCATACACGGCTCTAGGCTATTCTAAGAAAGGGTTTGGGGCATGTGGCGGTACCCCTATATACACTATAATATTAGTAATTCTTTTTATTGTTTATATTTTGTTATTTCCTGTTGCAGAATCCTTATTATAAGGATTCTTTTTTTGTATCAAAAATCTACAAAGAAAAAGATAAGATCGGGAACACAATCTTATCTTTAGCACAAGGAGTAAACAAAAGGAATAACCATCATATTTTTATAATACCCCAATTTTTATTAATTTTGAATATTGATACCATAATTATTAAGTATATCTATATTGAGAAATTTATTACAAAATTAGCTGTAAATGATTCAAAACTCCAAAGTAAACTTTTACCCAAAAGTTTACTTTCTATCAAACAAGAAAGATTAGAATGCCATGTGTATGGAAAACTCATTGCCATTTTTATCTGCTCTTCCATGATGTTTAAGATGCGCCAACTTCTGTTACGAAAGCACAAAAGAGAACTAAGTGAATATAAAGCAATTGGGATGATCCAAGATCATCTATCTCTGTTCTATCAAGCGATACAGAAAAACACCCAAGAAATAGCAAAGATTTTACTCCGTCTGTTTATCCTACTAAAGAAAAATGGACGGAAATCTCATCGATATGAGAAGAAAACTATTTTTGATATTATGGGTGTTATCTATGAGTATAGTGGATATAGAAATCAAAAAAAAGCTGCATAAGTGAAAAAATGAAACCCGTTAGGGTTTATTTTGTATGCTCATTTTTAAGAGGATTATACTGTTTAAAAGTTTGTTCATTTCAATTAATGAAAAACCGTGGAGTTTCTATCCTTAAGTTGATGGGTATGTATGGTGACCCCTATAAGAATATTTTGCGACTTTTAATGTAATGTAAAATTAGTAAGGAGCTTATCGAGGAATTACATTTGAAATTGCTTTCTATAGCATACTTACATCAAAATAATTTAAGGTCTAAAGGTAGTTATGGAGAGTCTGTTCGTCTTAAATATTTAAAATATTCCATAAATACAGTTGGAAACAAGTTGTAGGAATGTTAAAATGAGATATAAAAATGAAAGGATTTTGTGAAATATAAAATCCTTTCATTTTTTTCTTACTTAAGTGTGTAACTTTTTAAATAAAGTTTTACATAAAAATATTAAAATTTTTTCAGGTCAATATTTGAATTTATATGAATCTGAATGTAAGGAAGGTTTTGGGGATAATATGAGAAAAAATCAAAGCTTAAAACGTTTAGGGGTCACGGCATTAACTATGGGATTATTAGGTGTTGGGGTTCTCCCAAGTAATTCTTATGCAGATGAAGGGAATATAACTAAAGTACAATCAATGTCGTCTAACAAAACTAAAGAAGGAAGAGTATTAAGTTATAATGATGCCGTAGAAAGTAATGAATTTCTGACTGATAAGGAAGTCAAATCAATTAATCTATCTGCTTTAAATGCTATATATAAAGAAGTGAAAAACATTGCTGACAGCAAATCTGAAGAAGAATTAAATCAAATTGTGGCGGAAAAGATTAAAAATAATCCATCAGTATCATTTCGCTCCGCATATTCACTTCAAATACCTGGCTTTGGAACATTGACTGATGCTGAGGTTGATTTAGCCAAGAAAAATCCATTTGAATTTGTAACTTATGGGGCTTGTTCCGTTTTAGCAAAGACAACTTCAGAGAAATATTACAGCAACTCAACACTTTATCAAGGAAATGGTGATGCTTTTAGGCACTCTTTTTGGAATGCAGCTCTTGCTAAAGAATTAGGTACTATTAAAGGTCGTGATGTTGGTGTTGCAAGAGCAAAAGTTTGGACAGATGCCCATGAGCAATATTCTAGTGGGGTTGATAAGGAAATGGACCTATATAATAATGAAGTTGGTAGAACGATTGCTTACAACAATTATTCCTGGAGTATTACTCAATATAGTAGTCACATAAGGAATGAAGTTGCAAATGGTTCCATGGTTAGAATTGTTGAAGACAAACTAGTTAGAACAAATGGCGATCTTTAATAAAATATCTCAAAAAAAGAAGTTATATTATATAAATGTGCTTTTTTCTTTACTTTTTTGTTTCGTATAAGACAGAATCAATATAATATAAGAGATTCCATATAAAAAAACACCCTATAGAAAATGAAAAAATTCATTCTATAGGGTATTTTTAATATAAAGAGAGATTAATCGGAATCAGTGAAATTCGACAATAGAAGGGCGGTGATTATTTACTCTAAAAACAAATAACAAGTTCGCACGAAATTACCAATTTTTACGAACAATATAGGATTTAGGGATTTCGAGCTCAATTGCATTAATCTCAGTATATTGGCATGTGCTTATATAATTCATACTTTATATAGAAATCATTAAATGCCGAGTTACTCATTAATAATGAAATGGATAAGAATAAAAACCTAATGAAAAGTGACAATATGGACTTGTTTATTAATTGTTTAATGAATGAAAAACAAGTGGCTACATCATTATCGAGTAAAAAGATATTGGAGATTTGTGATGAGGGTCAAAAGAGATACCATTATCTAATACCACCTGGATACATGGATAAGGATAAAGAAGGAAAGAGGGGTGAGAAACAGGATCCTAAAAAACCTTATGGTGATTTAATTATATGGGAATCCATTTTGAAAAAAGCAAAAGACGAGAAAAGGTCAATAATTTTTACGACTTCTGATAGTAAAGAAGATTGGTGGCAATTAAAAGCTGAAAATAAGCTTATTGAAGCGCCGAGACCTGAATTAATTGCAGAATTTGAAGATTACGTTAAAGGTAAAAATAAAATGCTGATGATTCCTATGAAGGAGTTTATTGCGCATTATTCAAGGTTGAACAAAATTTCTGATTTTTACAATAAAATAGAATTAAATGCAGAGGAATTTATCGAGGAATACTTACTAGATAACTCTTCGTGGTCAATTGAATCTATACTTACACATGATGGTCAAATACAAGATTATATGAAAATGGGTTTATTTGCAGAAATTAATGACTTGGTTCCTGAAGAGATAGTTGTAGAAGATTATAATGTAGACTTTGATAATGAAAAGATTAATATTAGTATATCTGGAAATTGCTTTATGACAGCCCATGCAACCATTCGTGAAGACTATAGTGAAGAGCATGGGAGAGAAAGTACATATAATTTAGAAATGGCAATTGTGTTTTCTATTGAAATTAACATTGATAAAGATGAATATCAATTAACGGTGAACTACCCGCCACTTAACGTCCTAA
>NZ_WIPE01000057.1:5303-6173 GCF_009760835.1 Bacillus sp. EE-W1
AGTAGCTAACTCTTTAGACTTATGATGAAGGAAGTTCTTACGTTGGTTCGCTACTTTTTCATGTAACTTAGCTACACGGATACGTTGTTTATTCCAACGAATAGAACCTTTTGTTCTTCTTGATAATACTCGTTGTGCCTTTGCTAATCGGTCTAACTTTTCACGATAGAACTTAGGATAATTGGCTCTCTCATCCTCAGAACTGACGTATAATCGATCCATCGCAAAGTCTAATCCAACAACTATTTCTAATTCTTTTTGTACAATCTCTTTTTCGTATTCAGTCAAGATAGACACATAGTATTTACCAGTAGGTGTCATAGAAATCGTACATGACTTGATTATATGGTCTTGTGGTATTTCTCTATGCTGTTTAATACGTACCATTTTCAGTTTTGGCAATTTGATATGACCGTTAAGCAACATAATATTTCCGTTCACTACATTCGTTGTATAAGACTTTCTGTCTTTTTTGCTTTTGAATGTTGGGAAGTCATTTTGACCACGAAAGAAATTCTTATAGGCAGTTTGCAAGTTTAGTTGAGCATTTGCCAAAGCTAATGAATCAACTTCTTTTAACCACTCAAATTCTGCTTTGTATTTTGCAGGAGTGGGAAGCTTTTGTTTCCTTAGTTGATCCTTATCATCTTTATGTTTTTCATACGCTTCTTTCCGTTCAGCTAACATTCTGTTATACACGAAACGTACACAACCGAAGGTTTTACGCATAAGATGTGCTTGGTCTTCTGTTGGATACAAACGGAATTTATATGCTTTATTCTGCTTTGTCATATCATTTCACCTCACTTTTCACCTTGATTTTCAATATATTTTTTTACTACGTCTATTGATGAACCACCAGTAGTTAGT
>NZ_WIPE01000057.1:6212-7873 GCF_009760835.1 Bacillus sp. EE-W1
AAATACATTTCTTCTGTATTTCACGACCAATACAAGGTGATAATACAACGAGAATACTGAATGGTTATTACTATCTAATTTCATTTATATACCAGCCTTTATCATTTATAAGACTGATTATATCAGAGGCAACATAAAATGCAAAACCTTTTGGCTACGCCAAACCGAAGTCCATCTCCCACCTACCGTTGGTCTACGCCCTTCACACACTTGAGGAAGGAGAATTCTTTCGGGGAATTCGTTAAAAAATTGCAAGATAGACCAGTAACTAGATTTGGTTATAATATTTTTGATTTTATAAAGAGGAAAGGGGTAGTTTCAATTATCGAGACAGTAAAAGGACAAGCAAAAAGGATTAACTTTGAAGAAAGTGCGTGCTTTAATTGTATTAGGAGTCTTAATTATCGTATAACTACGTCCTATATAGCTAGGGAAAATGAACGGATAAATTGCATAGAAGTCTTTGTATATCCTATAGGCTTAATTCTATGTATGATACTTGGACATTTTGGGTTACCAGAGTTTTCAATATTAGTAGGGTTAGTATGTATTGTATGAGGTATCCTTATGGCAGTAGGAATTAGTGTCATATAGAAACAATAAGAGCACAGAGCATTTAAATAGAATGCTTTTTATTTTGCATAGAAAAAGGAACCCAGAAGGGTTCCTTTTCTTATTCCGATCTATCTTAAGCGCATATAAGATAATGTTATTTTACATCTTAATATTAGGAATTACAATAAATAATTAGAGATTACTGTGAGATGGTGTAAATGGGAGAAAGAACTATGAATGTTCCTGCATGCTCTGGTTCTAATGAGCCTTGCATATGGACATCAAATGTCTAATAAGCAAATCGGTGAAATGTTTCTACCGGTGTATCCTCAAGGTTGATTAGCTTGTAAATATGAAACACTACGCTGGAAGATAGAAATACTTACAAATTTTAAAAGAATTCCTTTTGTGTACCAAGAAGCAAAATTATCGCGTTGTACATAATAGCTTTATTACAATTCCAGGTGAACTAGACCATCCGCAAGCAACAGCGCCTGGATATGCAATGTATTTTTGTTGGATGATTCGACATCTTGAGAATAACCCATGGAATAATCGTATCATGGAGGAAGACCACAAGTGGTTATTAGAACCAAACGTGAAAATTTGGCCAGAAAAGGAATAAATAGAAAAACGAGCACTCCTATTTATAGTGATAGGGTGCTCGTTTTTCTATTTATACGCAGAAAGGAAGATCCTTTTTACTGTTACTGTCGGGCTATCGTTCTGCGCACATTTGAAGAAGGAGAATTCTTTCAGTAAGTATGTAGAAATGATCCTTTATTTTGACGTTTGCTTCTGACCTGATAGTTATTTTTTATGGAAAAATCAGTTTACTGTTATTAAGTTTTTTCTTTGTAATTTATTTTTTTTGTTTGTTGTTCTATCTACATCTAAAATGGGTGAGTCTGTGCTGTATAGGTCTTGGTTACTTTCGTTATTGTTATTGTTTGGATTATTTTTCACTTGAGATGATGTTTCTAGCAGTTGTTCTTGTTCCTTACTAGGGGTATTCAGGGCATCCGAAGGGACGCGATTAATCTGTTCGCTCAATAGATTTTCTTTGTCCATATTATACAGCTCCTTTTTGGAATGAGATAAAAAAA
>NZ_WIPE01000057.1:7883-23075 GCF_009760835.1 Bacillus sp. EE-W1
TTGTGTCTTTGAAAGGAATTATATACAAACTTATATTGCAAAGTTAACTATCAAAAAAATATTGGTGATGAATAAAGGGATACAGAATTCGAGTTCGAAAGTGTGGTTCTTCTATCTAATAAGATAAGATATGATTTGATATTTTCTTAGTTTTGGTTTGTTAAGTTTATATACTTAAAGTAAAGGGCTTAATTTCAATTAAGGGGGAGAATAATTTGGAGGTATATAACTCAGTTGCTCCTGCACAAACAAAAAATGAAGATCTACCATTCGATATTTCCTGGATGACCGATTGGATTGTAGATTGGTTTGGTTCTTTGTTTAATGGAGGCAGTGATGTAATAAAAGATGGGGGAGACAAAATAGATGGGGCAGTTCATGCGAGTGTGCCTGCATTCTTTGATGTTATTTTCCTGATCCTTTCTGTAGTAATTTTAATATCATTATTAGTTTTTGGGGCTTCTTTATGGTTTAAACATATAAAGTGGAAAAAAAGATCAATATATTTTGGAGTAGGGTCTTTCATTCTCATACTATTAATAAGGATTTTACCGGTGTTAATGTTGACAACACGTTCTTTTGATTTTCAAACTTTTATGAGTAATATGGTGGGTTTAATCACTTCTATAATTTTAGGGACAGCTGTATTAATGTTTTTAATATCTCTAGCACTAGGTATGCTTTATAAGAAATTTGAACATCCGAAATATGGGAAATGGAGTTCAAGTTTAAGATATAGTTCCATTTTTATATTTGTAACGACATTGTTAGTACCAGCCTTACTGCGCCATTTATAATTTTGGTTTATATAAGGAGATAGAGGAATAGTGAAGGTAACATCTATATTTATTCCTTCTATATATACTAGTACTTATTCTCCTTTAGGTTTCTAATTTAAATCTAATAAGTTAAAAAGCTTTTGGTGTATGAGGTTTTGATAAGGGAGGATGAGTATTAGTGACTACGTTCATTGTAATGGTTAGTATTTTCTTAATTCTATTCGTAATTGGTCCTAAAGCGACTAAGAGAAAAGAAGAAAAAGATAGAATAGAAAAAGAACATAAGCAGAAAATGGAGGCTTTAGAAGAAGAAAAGTTGGATTTTGATATTAATGGAAGCAAAGTAAGGTTACATAAAAAGCCTAAATTAAAGAAAAGTATATATAAAATAAAGAGTAACAGATAGCTTTTTAATTAAAAGGGGAAAGGGATAGAATGGATAACGGGTTTCTTTGAACAAAGTAGGGAGCATCATACCGGACAGATTTAGAAGAGTGCTTTAGGGAGTTGGTACAAGAAATATGCGACGAATTAGAAATTGTCATTGTCGCTTTAGAGTGTAACAAAGACCATACACATATGTTTTTAAACACGCTGTCAACATTTATTCCTTTGATATTATGGCAAAAATCAAAGGACTGACTTCAAAAAATTGAGAGAGGAATTTCCTCACTTTAAACATTTGCCGAGTTTGTGGACACGTAGCTATTTTGTATCTATCACAGGAAATGTATGGAGTGCGACTATTAAAAGATATGTGGAACAATAAAAGACAAGGGGGTGAGAAGGGTGCAAATTAAATGTAGTAATTACGGATTTGATTAGGAATTTAGTTGAAGAAAAATGTACCAAACGATAACAGTAAAAATCAAGCTACTTCCTACAAAAGAACAGGCTTTCATCTTAAAGGCTATTGGAAGAGAATATATCTCTACAATCAATGCACTTGTATCTGAAATGGCACAGCAAAGAAAATATATGAAATGAAAGAAGCCATTTGTGATAGAGTGGCTCTTTTTGTATTAAAATATTTTCTCATGTTCTGTATTTTGTTGCTTGAAGTGAAACTAAATCTGAAAATAGCTACTAATTCTAGAGTGATACCTAAAACTTGAATTACTTTCTTCATTTTCTTCTATGAATATTCAAAAATAAGTTTCTCAAGTTAAAATATTGTGAATATATTTATAAATGCAAGTATACCGTGATAATATTTGATAAAAGGGGGTAGGAGCAGATGAGTGTTAACCTCATTTCTAACGAAAAAATCACCAAATTATTAAATGACTGGTATCAAGCTATGATTGCACAACGTGTATTACAGTCCGAAAAGATAAAAGAAGATATTGAAAGTAAAATTAATTATATCAAGGAAGATCAAACAATATTAATGTATTACGCTTTACTAAATGCGCGGTACAGCCTTCTAATTCGTGATACGAAGGGTTCAAAAGATATTTTAGACAAAGTCGAACTTTTAACAGACGAAAATGAAACATTTTTAGAGTACTATTATCATTTATTTAAAGCTATTTACGCCATCAATACGGCCAACAATAGTGAAGCAAGGGTTCATTTTGAAGAAGCTGAAAAGCTTCTAGGTTACATGCATGATGAAATTGAAAAAGCAGAATTTAATTATTGGGTTGCTGTTTACTACTACCATATAATGAAACCAATTCTAGCAATTCAATATGCTATGAAGGCAAAGGAAATATTTATAAATAACGCAGGATATGAATTGAAAATAGCTGCATGTTTAAATACTTTAGGAATGGCAAACATACGACTAAATGAATTTGAAAGTGCAGAAGAATATTTACTTTCAGCATTAGATACTTTCAAAAAATCAGGTGATGAAATTCTAATTAAACGCGTTAAGCATAATTTAGGACTTTTATATGCAAGTCAAAATATGCCAGAGTTAGCAGTTAAACATTTAGAGAATTCATTAGAGAATAACTTTAAAACTATGTTTCTTTTAGCGAGAGAACATTTCAAGCTAGGAAAGCATACTATTGCTAATGAATATATTGAACAAGGTTATAAGCTTAGTGATGTAGGTTATCGTCATCATTTCGAAATCTTAAGGGCATTACATAATAAAGCGCCACTCGAAGAATTTGAGAAATTAGTTATAGAAGGTATTTCGTATTTTGAAGCAGAAGAATTATATGAGTGGGTAAAAGAGTATGCTTCTCTTTTAGGTGACCAATTCTACAATTCAAAAAATCATGAAAAGGCAAGCAAATATTTACACATTGCTTTAGACGCAGACAAAATAAGCAAAGAAAGAAGGGCGCTAAAATGAAAAAAGCTATCTTATTAATGATGATGATGTCCACCGTTTTTACTTTTGGTCTTACTAATGTAAAAGACGTACCACAACAAGAATCAATTGAAGTATTTATGGATCATGGGGAACATATTTAATTTTCTAAAAAGAGGCTAATAAAGTTTTATTTAATCTAATTATTAAACAGAGATCTGAGCGTATTACTGATGCTTGGATCTTTTTTAATAATAGGGGATTTGTGAACATAACTATCGGTTGATTACGGGAATAATGATTGTGGAGGAAAAAGATGAAATGGGGAATAGAAGCAATAAGAGGTTATGAATTAAATGGTAACGACCTAGATCGATATACATTTTTAGGGGAAGAATACCAAAGTACAAACTGGAGTTATTTATCTCTCTCGCATCTTCAAAATTTCTTAGAAACATCAGGTTTGGATAGAGATATGATATTAGAACTGCTGCCAATTAATTTTAAAGGAGTTGTATGGAAGTCTCTCGAAAGCGAGGACTTGAAATTTCTAAATACTTTAACAAACCCTATTAGATGTTTGGAGATTTTAGATAGATATAACTTAATGGATTCTGCAGCAACTTATACACCAAGCATGGAATATAAACTGAGATGGTTAAAAGAGCGCTGGGTGAAAGGATATTATATTTTCGCAAACTGTTAAGATTTGAACTACCCCCACTTTCACTTCGTTTTGAAGAGGGGGCTTCTTTGTGTCCCTTGAGGAAGGAGTCTTCTTGACTAAAATGATGAATAGGACATATAATATTTTTTTTTAGTATATATAGATTTATTTATTTTGTATCTGTATATTTTAATTCATTTACTGATATTATTTTTGAGTGCTCTAGCAATAGAGCTTTTTTATGTAATGAAACATTTTCTTTATAATATTTGGTTGGTCTATATTAGACTTACTTCTTAAATGATATCTATATTTTGCTAAATTATTTTATAGAAAAACAGCTTTTTCAATTGAAGAAAAGAGAAAAAATTAAGGGATTCTATCACTAGAAAACCCCACTTGAATACGATGAATGTAGAAAAACATATATCATTAATCTGGCTAGTAGCTCAGACAATAGATATTAACCGTAAAAGAGAGAGAATTATAAGAGAAAAATTAGAAATAGAGAATTGAACTGACCATTCTTGTGGGGGAGAGAATTTTGATGATAAATGGATGAACAAAGGTATACGTGGTATTATTAATAGTATATATATCTACATACTTACTATTTTAGTTTAGGAGAGTTGTCTATGCAATGGGAGTATAAAACACTTAAAATTGATGGTACATTTAAAAGTTTTTTTGGTGCTAAGGGGTTAGATTTAGAAGGCGAGTTTAATAAGTTAGGGATTGATGGTTGGGAACTTATTTCAATTATTGGCTTAGGCAGTGGCGGTAGTATTCAAAATGGTTTACAGGCGATATTTAAACGCCAAATCAAATAATGATATCAGCATAACGTCTTGGATTTATTCAAGGCGTTTTTTTGTTTCCTGACAAAAAAACTTTTCTTGAACGTATGAAGAGAGATATTTATAGCTTAATATTTATAAAGAAACAGGAAAAGGATTAACATAGCCATCTTGCTCTGCTGAGCTCACTCAATTAAAAATGAAAAAGTATTTACCTAAATTTAAATAATTTGGTATAATATTTCAGGGTAATGTATATCTAATTATAAAATTTATTGGATTCGGGGAGAAAATCTATGAAAAAGAAAAAGATTAGTTTACTAGTATCTACAATTATCACTTCCTTAATTTTTTCAGCTTGTGGTAATAATACTAATAAAACTAATAAAGCTGAAGCTGAAAGTCAAAAACAGGTATTAAACTTAACGATACCGGAAGAAATCCCATCTTTAGATACGGCAATAGCGATGGATGGTACGTCATCACATGTTATGCAAAATATATTTGAAGGATTATATGTACTGGATAAACAAGATAATCCTATTCCTGGTGTAGCGAAATCATTTGAGAAAAGTAAGGATGGGAAAAAATATACATTTCATTTGAGAAAAGATGCTAAATGGTCAAATGGTGAAACGGTAACTGCACATGATTTTTCTTTTGCTTGGAAACGAACATTAAATCCTGAAACAGCATCTCAATATGCATACATGTTATTTTATATAAAAAATGCCAAAGAAATAAATAAAGGTATAGTTGCTGCCGATCAGTTAGGAGTAAAAGCAATAGATGATTATACGCTAGAAGTGGAATTGGAACAGCCTGTTCCATATTTATTGCAATTATTAGCACTACCTGTTTATTTACCTCAGCATGAATCGTTTGTAAAAGAAAAAGGAAGTAGCTATGGTTTGGAACCGGAGAATCTTATATATAATGGGCCATTTGTGTTAGAAAAGTGGAAGCATGGACAAGAATTTCAATTGAAGAAGAATAATAGATATTGGGATAAGAAACAAGTAAAGCTAGAGGCAATAGATTTTAATATTGTAAAAGATACGATGACGGCAATAAATTTATATGAATCGGGTAGTATTGATCGTGCTTCAATTACTGCAAAACATTTTGAGCAATACAAAGACAACAAAGAATTACATATGAAAAAAGAAGCTGGAATAGCTATGTTACGTTTTAATGAAGAAAACACTACATTAGCAAATAAAAAAATCAGACAATCTATTTCTTTAGCAATAAATAAAGAAGAGATAGTAAATCATTTTGGCAGTACTGGAGCAACCCCTGCAGAAGGTCTTATACCAGCAGGATATACGAATGAAGCAACTCAAAAAGATTTTCGAAAGGAAAATGGTTCTCTTGTTTTGTATGATTTACAAAAGGCTAAACAAACTTGGGAAGATGCAAAAAAAGAACTTGGTATAGAAAATGTCACACTTGAGCTTCTAGCATTTGAGCAAGATAATGAAAGAATGATAGCAGAGTATATAAAAGGAGAACTTGAAAAACATTTACAGGGTTTAACAATACAGATTAAGCAACAGCCATTTAAACAAAAATTGCAGCTTGAACAAACAGGGCAGTATGAAATCTCTATGGTAGGTTGGGCACCTGATTATAAAGATCCAATTAGTTTTTTAGAATTATTTACGACAGATAATCCAAATAATAAAATGAAGTATTCAAATTCGAGTTATGACGATTTTATAAATAAAGCTAAAAATGAAGCTGTATTAGATCAACAGAAGAGATGGGATTATTTACGAGAAGCCGAGAGAGTGTTGTTAGAAGATGCTGCTATTGCTCCCCTTTATCATACTGGTAAAGCATATCTGCAAAAGGATTATGTAAAAGGAATTGAAAAGCATCAATTTGGTGGTGCTTATACTTACAAAAATGCATATTTGATTCAAAAATAAAAAGTTTAAAATTGAAAAGAGTTGAGTACTTGATAAAAAAGTATTCAACTCTTTTTTACTTTCCACAAAAAGTCGTATTACATTTCAGATTATAATATACAAATTTTTTAATTGTTCAATAGAAACAAAATTAAGAATGAGTTTTTGTTTGTTACAAATAGAAAACAAGAAATCAAAATAACCCAAATTGTGATTTAAATCTACCTTTTTCACTAGCTAAAAAATACTGTGGAAAATTAATGACTTGAACAAAAGAACTGCTATTAACATACTTAACATACATATTTGTTTTGTTAATTGTGGGCGTGTTTTGAGATTTGTATATAGTAATTTCATTTGAAAACTTGAAAAACATTAAAATATGTAAATTTTTCGAATTTTTCATTAAATCTATTTAATATTTGTAATTTGTTGTTTTATAATGATACTCGGGTTGGTCGTGAATGTTTTAGATATTGCGATATACAATCGGATTAATTTATTTTAGGGAGGTTTCAAAATTGGGTAAGAGAGTTATTATAAGAGTTTTTACATTATTATCAGTACTAGCATTATGCCTTAATGTGTTTTTACCAAGGGCTAGTGCAGAGGTTATGACGCACGAGAAATATTCAATGAACTGGAGTTATAGTAATAGTTTAGGCAAGTACATTCGAACTGAAATGATTAAAAATTCAAGTGGTCAAATTGCTTATTGCTTAACTCTGGGACTAAAATCACCAAATGGTGAAGATCTTCCTGAAATGGGGAAAACAGATAATATAGTATATAGGGTCCTATTAAACGGTTTCCCGCAAAAAAGTGTTGAGCAGCTAGGAATAGCTAATCAGAATGAAGCACATTACGCGACTCAGCTTGCAGTTTGGAATGCATTAGGTCAACTTGATGTAAATGAACTGAAACATGAAAATAAAAATGTTGAAAAAGCGGCTAAGGCAATTATCAATGCTGCTAATAATAGCGGCGATACACAAGATATCTATATGAATGTTATCCCAGCTGAAAAACAAAAAGCAGAATTAAAAGGTGAGTTCTTCGAAACGAATCTATATACAGTACAAACAAATGCTAAGAGTGGTTCTTATAAAGTAGTAGCGAAAAATGCACCTAATGGAGTAAAAATTGTTAGTGAAAATGGTGAAGTGAAAGATCAACTTTCAGTTGGAGAGAAATTCCGTATCCAAATTCCTAAAAATACAAAAACAGGTGAATTTAATCTAAGTGTTGCTGCAAACTTAACAAAAGTTCAAGCAATTGCTTACCGCGGTACGGATACTGTTCAGAATGCTACAGTATTACTAGAAAGAAATGAAGAAAAGCTTAGTAGTGACCTTGCAGTAAATTGGGAAGCTGCTGGTGCTTTAAAAATTAAAAAGGTTGGAGAAAATGGAGAAGTATTAGCTGGTGCAGTATTTGAGGTCTTTAATGCAAATAATGAATCAGTTGGAAAAATCACGACTGGTGCTGATGGTACGGCAGGATTAAATAACCTACCAATTGGTACTTATACTGTAAAAGAAATAAAAGCGCCAACAGGCTATGTTTTAGGTGATAAACCACAAACTATTGAGGTTAAGACAGGAGAAACAGGGGTTGTTCAAATAGTAAACAACAAGGCAAAAGGGAACATTGAAATAAAAAAACTTAGTGATTCAGGTAAAGTGCTACCTAATGTTGAATTCACTGTTTTTACTGAAGATGGAAAAGAAGTGAAAAAGGCAGTAACAAAAGAAAATGGAATTGCAAATGTTGAAGGCCTTACATTTGGGAAGTATTATTTCTTAGAGACAAAAACACCAAATGGATATATTGGAAATAAAACAAAGTATCCTTTTGAAATTAAAGAACACAATAAAACACTGACTTTTACAGTAGAAAACACCGAAGTAAAAGGTAGTGTAAAACTACTAAAAGTAGATAACGAAGATATTAGTAAAAAATTAGAAGGTGCAGTATTCGAGTTAAAAGATGCAAGTGGAAAAGTAATTGGCGAATATAAGACAGATAAAAATGGCGAAATTAACGTTAAAGATCTAGCGTATGGTAAGTATTCATTTGTAGAAAAGACTTCTCCAAACGGTTACGTTCTTGTTAAAGAACCAATTGTGTTCGAAATAAAGGAACATGGAAAAATTATTGAGCTATTAGCAGTTAATCATCTTATCAAAGGTGATCTGGAAATTACAAAGGTAGATGTTGCGGATGGAAACAACAAGCTTCCAAATGCAGAATTTACGATTTATAACGAAGCAGGAAAAGAAGTAGTAAAAGGTAAAACAGATGATAAAGGTATCGCTAAATTTGAAAAGCTACCATTTGGAAAATACACATATAAAGAAACTATTGCACCAAACGGTTATATTTTAAATGAAGAGACGTTTTCTTTTGAAATCAAAGAGAATGGTCAAATTATTAAACATATCGTCAAAGATGAGAAGATTCCTTCAATTAAAACAACAGCAACTGATAAAAAAGATGGTACAAAAGAAATGCACACTTCTAAGTCTGTAACAATCCAAGATAAAGTGGAGTACAAAGACCTACAAGTAGGTAAAGAGTACACTTTAAAAGGTAAATTAATGGATAAAGAGACTAATAAACCATTAGTTGTAAATGGTAAAGAAGTAACTGCTGAAACTAAGTTTACACCAAAAGAAGCAAACGGTTCTATTACACTAGATTTCACTTTTGATGCAACTGGTTTAGAAGAAAAAGAAGTAGTAGTATTCGAAGAGTTACTGAAAGACGGAAAAGTTGTTACTACACATGCTGATATTAATGATAAAGGTCAAACAGTTAAGTTCGTTAAGCCATCAGTAAAAACAACTGCTACAAACAAAGCTGATGGTGGAAAAGAGATTCATTCAAAGGATTCTATCACAATCCAGGATAAAGTGGAGTATACTAACTTAGTTGTTGGTAAAGAGTACACTGTAAAAGGAAAATTAATGAACAAAGCTATTAACGAACCATTATTAATTGATGGTAAAGAAGTAACAGCTGAGACTAAGTTTATTGCAAAAGAAAAGAATGGTTTTGTAACATTAGACTTTACTTTTGTTGGTGCTGAACAGCAAGGAAGAGAAGTAGTAGTGTTTGAAGAATTATTACATGAAGGTCAAGTAATAGCAACTCACGCTGATATTAACGATGTAGGTCAAACAGTTCGATTTGTAGAGCCTTCTGTTAAAACGACAGCTACAAATAAAGCTGATGGTTCTAAAGAGTTAGACGCTTCTAAAACTGTAACAATCCAAGATAAAGTGGAATACAAAGACTTAATCGTGGGTAAAGAGTACGTAGTAAAAGGTAAACTAATGGATAAAGCAACAAAAAAACCATTATTAGTTGATGGTAAAGAAGTAACAGTAGAATCTAAGTTTACTCCAAAAGAGAAAAATGGTTCTATCACACTCGATTTCACATTTAATGCTTCTGCATTACAAGGAAAAGAAGTGGTAGTGTTTGAAGAATTGTATCAAGATAATGTCTTGGTAGCTATTCACGTTGACATCGAAGATAAGGGTCAAACGGTGAAATTTAAAGAAGTAAAACCGGAACAACCAAAACCAGAACAGCCACATCAAGATAAAAATACTCCAACTTCAGAACAACAAAAAGAGCAAGTAAAAGAACAACCACAACCTAAGAAAGAAGTTCAATCTAAAATTGGATGGTTACCGCAAACAGGTGCTGACCTTACAAGTTGGATCTCTATGGCTGCAGGCGCATTACTGTTAATTGTTGGTGGAGTTATTTTCTTAAAACGTAAAAACGCATAAAAACATAAAAATAAGCACATCTGTTTTTTAAAAGATGTGCTTATTTTTATGTTAATAATTTAGTCCTATTTTACAGTATCTTAATCTATTTGATTATTTTTGAGTTGCTGTAATAATTCTAGGACAGTAAAACAGTCAGCCACTGCTCGGTGTTTAATCGTTAATTCCGTTGCAGCACTTAATGAAATCCATCTTTTTGAATCTACATAATCGGCGTACATTTTCATAATACATGTGGATTTAAAATTCTTAAATTCTACATTGTTAGAAATACAGGTGTTTTCTATCATGTCTAAATCAAATTCAGCGTTATAGATAAGTAGGGTTTTTCCTGTTAAATCAATTACACTTATCTCGATAATTTGATCTCTTAGGATAACTCCTGTTGTTTCGGTATTTAAAATAATAAACTGATCTCTGTTTATAAACATTTTATTGATAGATGTTTTGATTTTTAATTTTGTTTCTTTTAATTGATTCATAATTCCTTGTTATTCGTAACAGCTAGGGCAGGGACTTAGACGTAGTTTAGCGTGGCTTTGAACAACATAACCACACTGTTTACAAGTCCGTTGCTCTATACCTAGTTTTCTACCATTTGATAGTGCTAGTTTTTGCTCATCATATAATTGCCGTTTTTTTTCTGGTTTTGAGCGTTTATATAGCTCTATATACCTATTATTTACTCTCTGAAATACCTTAGCTACAGGATCTTCTAAGGGCTTTAAACCTTCTTTGCTGAGTTTAGTTTTGCTTGCAAGTTCTAAGGGGACCTCGCTCCAATTTTTATAACTTTTCATTTATCTTCACTCCAATGGTTTAAATAGTTACTTAATTAAATATGACTAATTTTTTGAGGAGTTAATAGTAATCTTATATAAATTCTATCCACATTCTAATTTATGGTAAAATTAAAATGTTAGGAAGAAAAAGGATAAATAGTGTTCGCGAATAATAAAGGTGTTAAAAATAATTAGATCATTTCAATAATAAAATGGGGTATTTCGGTATTTTTATAGTTAGTAGAAGTAATTTTAAAAGGGGTATATTGGGTGAATCATAGACGCAAGAAAAAGAAACCGAAACAAATGAGAAAAAAAACCGTTCAGATGAAACCAATTGTTGGAGAAGAAAAAAAATCTAAGGAGAGTAGTAATAAGCTGGTTGACGTTCTCCTTGGTATTCTTCTATTTCCAATTCTAATATGGGCTGTCTTGGAAAGTTCTAATATACAAGTAAGCAAAGGAAAAACTGTCCTTATTATTGTTTTCTTTCTCTTAATTGCAATAGGGTTATCTATGATAGAAAACAAATAAGGGGGAGTTCAGATGTTTAAGAAAAAAGAGAAAAAAACATTCGCGCTAAACTCGTTAACAAACAAGGGGAAGTCATTCGAGAGTTAAATGGTACAGAAGAAGACTTAGAAGAAATAAGAAAAACGGGTATTGAAATTCGTTTAGTTGAAGAAAACTCATATGAAATGGTAGCAACCGATGAACAACTAGAATTACTAGCAAGAATCGAAGAAGAATACGAAGAATATTTAGATGCATGGGAAGAAGACTTAAACAAGAGATTGGAAGAACGAGAAAGAGAAGAAGCAAGACAGAAAGAATTGAAAGAAAAGAATAAATGGAGTACAAAGAAGAAGACAATTGCCTTTGGACTAATAGCATTCGTCTTTTTCGGATTTCCGATGATTGATGGGTATTATGAAGCGAAACTGGTACACGAAGGAACTGCATTAAACGCTGAAATTACAGGTAGACATGTAGAGAAAGGGTTTCTATCTGCACATGGAATACTAATCGTAAAGATAGACGGTAAAGAGTACAATGTAAGAGTAGGTAGAATAACCTTCAACGATGCACAGTGGTTTGGTGGACTAAGAGTCATCAGAACAAAAGATGATAAAGTTAAGATAGACCCTAGATATGAAGCCGAAGACTTAGTTACAAGCTATAAAGAAATAACAAAGTAAAACTTTAATATTCGCTTCTAAAATTAAACAACATTATTATTTGCAAAATTGAATCCATTAAAACAAAAAAATTTAAATAACTTTATCATATCAACATAAACGGTAAGGATTATTGATATATTGGGGGGAATAAAAATTGTTAAACAATAATGTATTAGATGAACTATTTAATGAGGTAGCACAAGAAGATGAATCGTATTTTTATTATTTTTATACAATGAAAATGGCGGCAACATCAGAATATATTAAATTTGGTCCTGGTGCATTTTTAGAAAATCAACATCAAGTGATTTGCTTTACTAATAAGAGGATAATGATGCTTGAATTGAATCCGTTAACTGGTAAATTTAATGGAAATAAAATATCAATTGATATTGAAGATGTTGAGGGCATAAAAGTAAAAAGAGGACTAATAAAGTCTAAAGTTATTGTTACATTAAAAGGTAACAAAGGAAATATCATTATGAATCCAAATAGTTTTACAATTGGATTGTCAAATCATAAAAAAAATTTAGTGAAACTGCAAGAAATGTATAGTTAAAAATCAGTCTCTATAAAGTTGAAAAATCCATTTTGATTAAGATCTTGATTAAAGACTTATTAGAATGGATTTTTTGTTTCTTTTAAAAAGGATAAGTAATGATATTCAAACTTTAAGTCCATACATAAGGAAAGACTTCATTTTAATCAATCTATTTTCAAAAGGAGTTCTATTTGCTATAGAATACAGATTTGTAAGAGGGTTCTAATCAAACTTTTTTTCAAAACTACAACCTTACTTCCTAAATGTCTACAAGAAAATATAACGATATGTAATAGAATATGCAATTTTACATATACCCTATAAATATTTTTTTATAGGAATATAATAATTTATTGTGATTAATAGAAAAGGAGTTGATAGATATGAAGAAGTTTGCAGCATTGCTCTTATCATTATTATTACTAATTACTGCAGTTGCACCTTCATATGCATTTGCCGAGACAGGTAATACGACCGGCTGGGTTGTAGAGGGAGAAAAGAAATACTATTATGATAAACCAGGCGTGAAACATACTGGGTTATTACGATTGGGAGACGACACGTTTCTATTCGATAAAAACGGAAATCTATCAGTGGGATGGGATACCGTTGACGGAAAAGACTATTACTTTGATAGAACAACTGGTGCAGCTCAAAAGGGGTGGTTCCCGCAAGCTACACATTGGTACTTCGCTAATGATGAAGGTGTCATTCAAAAAGGTGATGTAAACTACCAAGGGAAACAATTTCAATTCGATAGAACAGGGAAAATGGTCAAAGGCTGGGTAAAAATTAAATCATTTGATCATAACATATACGGTTCAAGAACAGTCTTAAGGGGATTCAATCCTATTCAAGTTGGAGATGATGAAATTCTTGAAGTAGTGGGGGAAGATGGCCCATTATGGTTTAGAGTAAATTACAACGGGAAGACATACGTTGTAAAGAAACTATTTGTAGTTGTGTTTGACCAATCTTTATCGGATAAAATGAATGAGATTAGTCAAGGCATAGACGATTTAAAATTCGGTCTAGAATTAATTCAAATACACTCAAAACGATTAGCTGATGCCAATCAAGCGAAAAATGTTGATACGGCTGTTCTCGAATCAAGTGAATTGGCACACAGCATGAATCAATTCCTGACAACATTAAAAAGATCACACATAAAGAGCTTCGTTGATAACGTAAACGCAAAGGAAGCTGATCCAAATGTCCAAGTAAAATATCAGTCAATCCTCACGAATCTGCAAATGATGGAAAATGATTTTAGTAAAATCCATAAATTCATGCTATTAAAAGATAGTATTATGGTTTTAGATAAAGCTAATAAGGATTCTGGGGATATTATTAACAATGTACAGGCTGCTAAGAATCTGTTACCAGAAACTAAAAAGCAATTAGCAGAATATAGCGCACAATATATGGACGTAATTGCAGCCTCATTTAACATGTATAATGGTTTTCCAGTAGAAGTAGGAGAAGCATATATTGAGCCAATAGAAAAATTTCTGAATTCCTTACCACAAGAAGAGCTCAAAAAACAAGCTGGTGGATTAAAAGATACTGCAACAGAGATAAAAGATTGGCGTGAAGATTTTAAGGGTAGAATACCTGCATACAAATCAATGGCTACAGATTTACACACTTTTAATAAAAGTGTAGATAAATTTGCTAAATCAGTTGATACAGCAGCTAAATCTTTACATAAGCAAGCATTGATGGCCGAAGATTTAACAAGAAGTGTTTCTACGCATATTAAAGAAGCACAACAAGCTTTCCCAACGCTTCACACAGATATTATGTCAGGTATAGACACGACGAATAACCTTTTAGGTACTGCTAATAAAATTGCAAGTTACAAAATTGATATACCAGCAGCTGCACAAAAAATGGGAAATATGGATGGGCTAAAAGACACATTACGTGATTTTGGTGTGCCACCTGAAAAGATGCAGGAATATTTAGAAGAACAAAAACGTTCCGCTAAACAAACTTCATTATTCCTTGATTTAGCTCCTGGAATTGGAGAAGTAAAACAAGGTATACAGCTCTTTACGGGCGAGGAAATGTTTACTCATGATAAATATGCGCCAAGTGACTTTGTATGGGGAACACTTACTGCAGTTACTGGTGGTACAACAAAAGTAATTGGCCGTACCTTTGGTAAACTAGGCGATCTGGAGAAAAATGCACAGAAACTTGGTAATGTAACAAAAAATGTATCAACAGGTTCTTTCGATGTAGCAGCCTTTGATAAAAAAATCGCAAAAATGAATATAAATGAAAAAGCCGCTGAAATAAAAATAGCCTCAAAAGGCATTGCTGAGCAAAATGGTTGGAAAAAAGACTCAAAACTGAGCAGAGTAAATAAAAGGGACGTATATGTTGATTCAAAATCCAATAATCTTTATGCTTTAGATACACAACATGGTAGATTTGAAGTACTTAATAAAAAGG
>NZ_WIPE01000057.1:23347-29734 GCF_009760835.1 Bacillus sp. EE-W1
ATATGTATTCGATTTTAAACCATATAAGAAAGAGAATTTAAATATTTACTACAGCAGTACTTTATTAATTTCAAAATTGGCACCTGTATTTTACTTACAGCATGAATTTTCAGTTGACTGTCCTGGCGATACGTCACTCATGTCAACTTTAGATGGATATGACACACAGCCCTATACGAGTCAGCAATTGGAATTTGACCAACAAGTTATTCAATCTTTAACATCGAAGAATTATACACAACTATCCTATGCAGAAGTAAATGAGGTTGTAATGAACCTCAAATTCCCAGAGGGGGTAACAATTTTTGGACCTCAGGTGACTGTAGAATACGCTATGTTTCATGATGTACTTGATTTATGTCCAGAATAATAGTCACTACTTCATATAGTAAATATACTAGTTTCATACGGTGCAAAATAAACATCGTATGAAACTATAAATACACTACCTATAAAATAAGTTAGGAATACTCAAGTTGAATATTAAATATGATGAATACGAATTATTGGAAATTTTCGAGAGTGAACCAGAAGATTATTTTATTCCTGGTGCAGGTGCATATAGATATAGTAAAATAGACAAACTGGGATTTGAATTAGTAATGATTATGTGTTATTACGAGGAAACTGTTGAATTAAAAATGTGTTATGAAAATAATTGTATATTTGAAACCAATATGGATTCGGCTAAACGAATCTATACCCGCAATGATTCATTGTATGTCCAAGGTGGCGTAGGAAACAAAACAATTGAAGTGAAATTCAAACCACATTTTACGATTCAAATAGAGGAACTCTAAAACATAAAATATTAGAATATATTTTAAGAAATACAAAAGGCGCCCTTGTAAGGGCGCCTTTTGTATTTCTTAAAATGACATAATATACGTTTACCTTAGTTCTTTAGGTAGTTAGGGTTTGACATACTAACTTAAAAGAAAAATGTTGAGCAGTTCATCTTCATTATACATCAATATATCTGAATTAAAGATGCAATTTTGCATCCAAATTTCTGCAGCATCAATTACATGTTACCCTCAAATATAGCAAAAGGTGACCAAGATAATAATTTTCGTTTTGAAGAATTCAAAAGTGTTAGCAGCCATACTAATGAATTTAATAAAATAAGGAAATTTCTATGACTTCTCTCTTTTGCTTTATTCGAACTTTGTTTGAATCTATTTATATGACCATCTTTAACCAAGTATAGCCTTTAAAATCGACACTTTGTTTGTAGTAAATAATACATAATTTTGTTTTACAGTTCTAATTAATATACGATCAGTTGTCGCATATGCAGTTCCGATACGGATTGCAGTTGGTTCTTCAACTCCCGCATAGGTAGCATCTTCGGTAACCTCAAGCACATCACGTAATGGGATTGTAACCTCCGCCAATTGCCATGAAATTATTAACTCTTCTTTTGTTTTTTTTACATCAATACCTAACATTATACCAAGACCTTTCTATAATAGAATGCTACACTTCTTATCTTATTATAAGAATTTTTAGATTATATTTCTACATGTATGAATAGAACTGATATTTTAAGGATGTCAAAAGTACGGGAAGATATACTATCAATCTATTAAGAAATACGTTATGAAGAAAAGTTCACAGGGAATTAATATGGATTTGACATGGCTGAAGTATGATGAATGAGTAACAGTAGGCGCTGTAGGAAGGAAATGAATGATGAGACTTAAATTAGTAGGAACCTTAACTTGTATAGTAGTAATGTTAGGTATCTTTATCATTTACACCAATATATCTATTGGTAAAGAACCATATAAGACAAACCATGAAACTAGTGAAAACTCCATAAATAAAGAAAAAAATAGTAAGCAAAATGGGACTTCAAATAAGATAGCAAGTTCTTTTGCTAGTGTACAGGCTGTAGTAAATAAGGAATATGGTTTACCCGAAGACTATATGCCAGAGGATTTAGTTGTCCCAAATGTACCGTTTTCATTTAGTGGAACGGTAGAAAAGAGTCATCTTCGTAAAGAAGCAGCGGAAGCGTTAGAAAAACTATTCCTTTTAGCTAAGCAGGATGGAATCCAGTTGAATGCTGTTTCAGGATTTCGTTCCTATGAGTATCAAAAAGGCCTGTATGCCAACAATGTTAAAAAGAAAGGGCAAGAGCATACGGATCGCTTCTCGGCAAAGCCTGGACATAGTGAACATCAAACGGGATTAACGATGGATGTTTCTTCTAAAAGTGCAAATAATGAGCTAGAGCTAACTTTTGCGAATACGAAAGAAGGAAAATGGCTGAAAGAAAATGCGCATCGTGCAGGTTTTATTATTCGTTATCCAAAAGGTAAAGAGGGTATTACTGGATATGCTTATGAACCGTGGCATATTCGCTATGTAGGAGATATTGCTGAAAGTATATATAAGAAAAAACTGACTTTAGAAGAATATATGAATCTGTGAAAATAGAATTAAAGAATTAAATTTGCTAGCGATAGCAGTAAGAGTGTAAAAGATAGGGGTATGAAACAAGGTATTTCTTAATGCTCTTAAAGGGTATGCCATGGGATTGTAAACGATACTACTATTTTAGAGATGAAAGATGGCGAATAATATCTTTACAGTAATGTGAGATGTAGGATCTTGCGTCAGGTGCAGAATGATAAGTATTAGGTTAATATATGATGGAAATCAGAAAGCAACGAAAAAGAATATAAAGATTACGTATTCGGTTTTTTACTAAATAACAGGGCATCATTCTAATTAGAATGATGCCCTGTTATTTTTAGCATAATCTATTGAATTACTTTTTCAATTTTAGGAATTACAGCAATTGGTGGTAAAGATTTGGTCCATGCAGCAGCATAAACATTTAACTGTTCACCTATAGTGTAATTTTCACCATCTGAAATAGGAACCCTTAAAATCTTATTTTGATTTACTAACTCCCACCAATCATTTTGGTAAGCGAGAGCTTCATCTTTTGTAGATGTAGAAGCAACCACTAAATAATTGTTTTCTACTGAAATGACATATCCAGTAAAAGGATCTTGTTCTTGTTTATGAATAGAATAAATAGGTGCAGTGCTTACAGACGCCTTATTAGAATCTGCAAATGCCGGTTTTGATCCGAAAGTAAATCCACATCCTAATGTTAAAGCTGTTACGGTTGTTACTAATTTTTGTTTTTTTGTAAACATAATACATATCCCCCTTATATTTTATCCCTACACTAGCAATTTTCTAGTTCTATCATATAAAACCTTTTAATATTAAGATGTTTAACAGTTCTGTCACATATAATCCATAAATGTTAAAATTATCTATTAATGGAAGTGGATTTGTGTTATGATTCACTATGTGAAATATTATTATTACATTCATCCCCTGATGAATGTATACCCTTCCTTAATTGTAAATATGTTTGATTTTATTGGTGAAGAGGGAGGAAATCCCTCTTCTTTTTTTGTTCCTTCTAAAGTTCGAAGGTGCCTTGAGCAATAAAATTTGATTTTTTTAAAACAGTTGAATTACAGCCCTTCCCGAACGAGAAAGCCCCTCGCGTTTAGGCAGGGGATGAAAGGGAGGTTGGATAAGGAGTGCTACTAAAAACCGCAAGGTTTGTGGCACTCTAAGTATCCAAAATGTTGGTATCTTTTATTTTTTTCTCTTTCGCGTTGCAGTTTTATAATCCAACTGATACAATGCAAACATGATGAATGATTATAGAAGAACCAAAACAACCGTGTCATTAATTAACTATCATTTTGTGTTTTGTCCACGATACAGAAGAAAGATTTTTCTTAATACAAAAGTAGAAGAACGTTTCAAAGAGTTGGTTCAAGAAATATGCGGAGAATTGGATATTTCTATTGTTGCAATGGAATGCGACAAAGACCACGTTCACTTGTTCTTAAATACACCACCAACACTTAGTCCTGCTGATACAATGGCAAAAATTAAAGGAGTGACATCAAAACGTTTGAGAGAAGAGTTTCCTCATCTTCAACACTTGCCGAGCCTATGGACGCGTTCTTATTTTGTTTCTACTGCTGGAAATGTATCAAGTGAGACAATAAAACATTATGTTGAAAATCAAAAAACGAGGGGGTGAAACTTGTGCCACAAACCATCACAGTTAAAGTTAAATTGCTTCCAACAAAACAACAAATCATGCTATTGGAACAAAGTAGCCACGAGTATATAAAAGTCATTAATGCCCTTGTATCTGAAATGGTTGAAGCAAAGAAAAGCACAAAGAAAAGTACAAAGGATATTGAGGCCAATATCCCAAGTGCGGTGAAAAATCAAGCAATTAAAGATGCGAAAAGTGTGTTTTCTACAAAGGTGAAAAAGAGTAAATACAAAATCGTTCCGATTCTAAAAAGACCTGTTTGTGTATGGAATAACCAAAACTATTCATTTGACTTCACGCACATTTCAATTCCGTTTATGGTAAACGGAAAGTCAACTCGTTTAAAGGTTCGCGCTTTATTAATAGACAAATATAATCGCAATTTCGAATTGTTGAAGCACAAGTTAGGTACACTCCGTATCACGAAGAAATCTGCTAAATGGATTGCTCAAATATCTGTCACGATTCCTACAAACGAAAAAACGGGAACAAAGATTTTAGGAGTAGACTTAGGTCTTAAAGTTCCTGCGGTAGCCATCACAGATGATGATAAAGTTCGTTTCTTCGGGAACGGTAGGCAAAACAAATTTATGAAACGTAAGTTTCGCAGTGTTCGCAAGAAGTTAGGAGAAGCTAAGAAACTGAATGCCCTTCGTCAACTCGATGATAAAGAACAAAGATGGATGCAAGACCAAGACCACAAAGTAAGTCGTGTAATCGTTGATTTTGCAACGGATAATAATATTTCTGTCATTCGATTAGAGCAACTAACGAACATTAGACAGACGGCACGAACAAGCCGTAAAAACGAAAAAAATCTACACACTTGGTCATTCCATCGTTTAGCACAATTCATCGAGTACAAAGCGACATTAGTTGGCATAAAGGTCGAATATGTGAACCCTTCTTATACAAGTCAAACATGTCCGAAATGTTCTGAAAAGAACAAGGCACAAGACAGAAAATACAAGTGCCAATGTGGATTTGAGAAACATCGTGATATCGTTGGGGCGATGAATATTCGCTACGCAACTGTGGTTGGCGGTAATAGTCAATCAGCCTAAGAACCTATATGGTCTGTCTTAGGAGGGGTGATGGCACACCCTCATCTTGAAGGCTGTTCAAAACAGAAATGGACTGCGAATGCTTAGTCATTCAAGAATCCCATCCGTTACACCGTAAGGTGTAGGACTTGCGGCTTTAGCCGTGGGAGTGTCAAACGCGTTCACTTTATTTAGAAGTGAGAGTGGGGGAGTTCAAAGAAAGATGGGGAAATAAAGCTCTGTCTCTTGATAAAAACTTATAGAAATAAAAATAAGATAGTTACTGTTGGACAGATAGTAAATCACGATTAATATACTAGGTCTTACGAGCACGATAGAAAATATATAACTTCATAAAAAGAACTCCTATGTTACTTAGGAGTTCTTTTCGGATGAAGTTAACAAAATTATAGAATGTTGAACATTAGTTTGTTTTTTCAACAATAGGAGAAATAGCTTTCACAGGAACACCAGCAAGTAAAATAGGGCTAAAATCAAAAGATGCAGCATAAACGTTCACCGTATCACCGATTACAATATCTTGTAATACTTCGGTTGAAGTTTCAACTTCATAAGCTATGTTGTTACTTGAAACTAAGATTGAGTTATCCGATTTTCCTGTAACATTTCCTGTGATTTTTTTGTATTGATTCTCTAAAATATTTTGTTCATTTCCTTTTTGAATAATCGCGTTTCTTGCCTCGAAAGGTAAGTCCTTTAGAAGGATAGGGGCCATTTCAAATGCTTGAGCATAAACATTTACTGTATCACCTATCTGAATGTTTGGTAGTACTTTTGGATTAACATGGGCACGAATGGTTTGATTTTTACTTGAAATTTCTAGGCTATCTTCGGATTTTTTTGTCACTGTACCAGAACGTTTTTTTAGTTGTGCTAAGAGTTTTTGTTCTTTATCTTTACTCATTACATGGTTTTCTTGTTGTTTGTTAGATTCATCATTTACTTTAGAAATAGAATTCACATCAGTGTAAAATACAGTTTGTCCATAGATTTTTTGATGTTTCCATTGATCTTTGTTAGCAACTTTAACTTTGTCACCGTTTTTAAGGTTAGAGTTACTACCATTTGGGAAGTCTATAGTCACTTCTTGACTATTTCCATTAGCATCTTTATATGCAACAGTCACATAATAAGGATCTGCATCATTTATTACCCCAATTACATGGTTTTCTTGTTGTTTGTTAGATTCTTCGTTTATTTTAGAAATAGAAC
>NZ_WIPE01000057.1:29744-44753 GCF_009760835.1 Bacillus sp. EE-W1
ATCTTTATATGCAACAGTCACATAATAAGGGTCTGCATCATTTATTACACCAACTACAGTATTTTCTTCTACTTTTGTATGTTTGTGGATTTGATCAGATTTTGCAATAAATTGTGCAGCTTCTGCACGGGTAATCGCTCTATTAGGGGACCAGCTCTTTCCGTCTTCAGTGCCCTTAGAAATTTCTGTTTGTATTAAAATATTTGCATATCTTTCTCCCCAATGCCCTTTTAAATCCTCAAATGTAGTTACACTATTTTTAGCAACTTTATTTTCTAATTTATAAGCATTTGCCACCATTGAAGCCATGGATGCACGATTAATCAAACCTGTTGGAAGGAAGTTACCATTTCCATCTCCTTTAATAACACCTGCTTTTTCAACAGCTGCAATGTAAGGTGCTGCCCAGTGGTTTTGAGCATCTCGGAAAGATGGTTTAGCATTCTTATTAATTTCTAATCCAAGCATTATAGCCATTATTTTGGCAGCTGAACCGCGGTCAATTGTTTCAGCAGGAGCAAAAGTACCATCGGGTTTTCCGTGTAATGCGCCTTTTTCAACTAGGTAATTTACAGAAGGGCTTGCCCAATTTGGGACATCTGGAAATTTATGAGTATTTGCAAATGCACTAGATGAGTAGGATAGTAGACTTCCAGCAAGAATTCCTGTAGCAATTAATTTGTATTTCAAAATGTAACACTCCTAAAAAATAGTATAGCTTGGTAAATCTATCATTTATAGTGAATCTTATAAGTAATATGAATTAGTTTAAATAATAGAGTAGGTTGGCAATTTCGTTATATTACAGGTAAATAATAATTAGTTAATTTAAATTATTATTTCGAAAAAAATCTATAGGCATACACTTATAATAAGGGGCTATTTGATATATTTACCAAGCTTGTGTAACCAGTATAGTTACTTATATATATGAGTGTCAATTAAAAAAGAATTACATTTTTGTAAGGTAACCATGTTAATAATATAGTAAGTAATTATTATGTAAGGTGAATAATTACTCATTATAATAACTATAAGGATGAATTAAATAAAGAGGGATGTTTAGCGTTATTTACCAGTTATTTATTGTGGTTTTTATTTTCGTTGGACTTCTATTATTATTTGTATTATTTGGTCATCATACTGCGGGGTTTTTAAATTTAAACAGTCACGGTGGCCTCTTACCAAATGGTGCAACAGGTTTAATTATATCCATGTTGGTCGTTATCAATTAATTATTGAAGATAATAAATTAAATAATTTGGATTTATATGTGGGGTATTTTTGTACATCTCCTGAAAAAGGCGAATAAGAAGTACTCTCCTAAAATTTCTAACGAAGTACTTCGTATATACTATTTACTGTATTTTAGATAGTAAATTTGATCGCACTAATTCTTGAATAAACAATAAGATTCTTAGAGAATAGCTTAGAAAAAATTCGAGGAAGTTTAAATAAATGTGGTTGCAATTATTTAAACCTTTGAAGTTAAAAAACTTTTATGAATTTTTCGCTAGATTATAAGCTTTAAATGTTGAAATTTATTTACTTATTTCGCCAAATGAATACATTTATACAATTAGATGGAAGTTATGGGTGTTGAATCAAAACATAATAGTTTGTTATTGATGAGTTTATCGTAAAGTTGTTATTTAATGTGTCATCAAATAGTATTTGTATACAATGATAAATAAAGAAAAGGAGATTATTATGAGAAAAAATAGATTAAAAGATACAACATAGATAGCATGAATAGCTTGGGGTGTAAAAACATAAAAAACAAAAATCCTTAAGTGCATTAAGGAAAAATGAGGGAGTTAATATGGGGAATAATTCAAAACATAAAACTAGAAAAATACTTGCAGCCACCGCTACAGTAACTATGCTTGCAACTGGAATGATTTCTACAACAGATATCATTGCAGAGGAAACGCAGCAGCAAAATAAAATATCGACATCACTTCAAGAGGAAAAGTCAGTTAAATCAGAAAACAGGACATATACAGTCCCAGGAAAAGGGGATGTAGAGGTACTGAAACAAAAGGAAAGAAAAAGTATGGCATTTAGTCCATATGAACCGACTGGTTTATATGCAAAGCCAAATGAACAAATAACGATTAATGTAGAAGGAAATCAAAATATTCAAGCATACATTGGAACGTATTCGTATGATGCTTCTTGGAGAGAAGATTCTAAAATAAAATCATTTACATTAAAACCAGGTATAAACACAATCCAATCTCCAAATGGAGGAATGATTTATTTTTACAATAAACAACAAGGTGGCACCATTCGAACAACAGTCACAACTGGTGGAACGACTACTCCTCTCTTTGAACTAGGCAAGCATACAAAACAAGATTTAATAGACATGCTGAACCAATACCCAAATGCACATGCAGTGGAGCTAAAAGGAGAACGTGTATTAATTACGGCCAGCCCTGCACGTGTTAAGAAATATTTGCTAGGTTCTAATACAGATCCTGTACAACTCTTAAAAAAGATGGATGAAGCTACCCGAATTCAAGACAAAGTAGCTGGATTATCCGAAGAACAAGCAGACAAGCATTATATTCATTACGTAGAAGAAAATCATTCACCAGATTATTATATGTATGCGACTTCTTATCGAACTGCATATGTAGGAGATGCAATTCAATACGTGTTAGATATTAATAAATTTATAAAAGATGGTTGGGGTCCTTGGCATGAGGCAGGGCATTTGAGACAGCAATCACCATGGAAGTTTTATAATATGACAGAAGTACAAAATAATATTTACAGCCTTTCTGTAGAAAAAGCATTTACATCTAATCAACCTTTTAGATTGCAACAAGAGGGCGCTTATACTAAGGCATTTCAATACTTAGAACAACCTAATAAAAATTATGACGAAGTTAGTGATGTTTTTGTTAAGCTTGTTATGCTCTGGCAACTACAGTTAGCATATGGAGAAGACTTCTATCCTAAATTGCATCAATTGTATAGAGATATGCCTTCTAATGAACTTCCACAAACTGATGAAAATAAAAAACAATTATTTATGATCTCAGCATCAAAAGTAGCCAAACAAAATTTGATGCCTTTCTTTGAGAAGTGGGGATTACGTCCAAATAATGATACCATTCAAAAAGTGGCTGCATTAGGATATCCGATTTTAACAGCAGAGATTTGGAAGGGGACGGATTCTAATCCGATTAAACCAGATATGCCTAATGTAAATAATATTTTAGAAGGAAACCAGTTTGCATGGTCGCTGAAAGGGATTGGAGATTTTGAATTCGCAAAAGTAAATTTAAATAAATTAACAGAAGAAATGCAAATGGATCTAAAAGCAGGTGTACCACATAACTACTTTGATAGTACATATGCAAGTATTAAAGTGCAAAACACATCAGGTAAAGTAGTATATAACAAGGAGTTTTATGGGAATAAACAGCAAAATGCTGGAACACAAAAAGTTTCAGTAAAGACCGGCGATTTTATTGAGTTTACACATTTAAAAGGTGGAGAGAGGGCAACATTAATAAATTTAGATAATAATAAACGTGAAAGCCTTGATAAAAAAGTAATGTATGAAGTTACAAAGGATGGCCTGAAAAAAGTAAATCAAATTGTTAATCCGAAACCAGATACAGAAGCTCCCACACAGCCACAAGGATTATATGCAAGCAACCTTACTTCTAACAGTGTAGAGCTAAAATGGAATCCTTCTACAGATAATATAGGTGTAAAAGAATATCAGGTATTACGTGATGGACAATTGATTCAAACCGTACAAGGAACGACATTTATTGATCAAAACTTAACAGCTAATAAGGAATATAAATATGCAGTGAAGGCTGTAGATGCAGCTGGAAATACATCTATTCAAAGTGAAATTCTTCCGGTAAAAACCAAAGATCAAAATGTATCTTATGAAAAATGGGATCCAAAGAAGGCATATACAAAGGGCGATAAAGTAGAACATCAAGGGACAGTGTATGAAGCGGTTCAAAATCATCAAGGAAATGGTGACCCGAATTGGATATTTGCGTTATCTTTATGGAAACCACTTACAATAAAATAACATGTAAGAATCAGATGTGAAGATAGAACAACATAAAATTGGGGCAGTATTTTAAAGATTTACTGGATGTTGCTTGAATTTTGATAGATTTCTCTACTAAGTTATTATTCAATATTGAACTACTCACCACTTAACGCCCTTACGGACTTTTTGAAGTGGGAGATTCCTGCGAACACCGGTGTATCCACCGGTTATCTTAGCAGGCTCTACCCGTAGTCCCTACGGTGAGAACATAAGTATCTTGTACGTTAACGCAACACACTCCCTACTTTAGCTTGGTTTTCGCAACTTCGGCAAGCATGGGGCGATAGAACGTTGAAGATTTTACGGTTGCAACGTTTTTCTGCAACCAACCTCATATCTTCAGTTTTCGAAGAGCAATCTGTACAAGTAAATAAAAATTAGAAAAGGATGTAGATTAGTGATTAGTCAGAAAACGAAGAAAAGATTTAATAAAGTTATTATAATGACCGCAGCATGTAGCATGTTTTCTATGTTTGGAACGTCTATTTTGCACACTAAAGCTGCAACACATTCAGCTGCTCCAGCAGTTTATGTGAGTCCCCAAAATATACCTGCCTCAGATATTATTAGTATAGACTGGTCACCAGTTCAGACACCACCTTATACGTACTGGGCTGTACACAACTGGAATGCAGGTGGTGAAGCTGGAGGATATGCTGGTTTTCAACAACAAAGTGGGTTTGATGAAAATGGAAAACGTACTTTACATTTTGCCTTATGGGATCCAATTTCCTCTAAAGAAGCAATAAAGGCCGAATACTTATCTCCGAATTCGCAAGCTGGACCCTTTGGAGGAGAAGGAACAGGAATGAAGGTTCAAACAACTTATGGTTGGAAAGACTACAATTGGTACACAATGACAATGCGTTCATGGCAAGAAAATGGTCATACTAAATTTGGACAATGGATGAAAGATGTAACAAAGAATAAATGGCATCAAATTGCAATTATGGACTTTCCGGTTGCTAATGTTGCATTTAATCATGGATTAGGAATGTTTCAAGAAGACTGGGCTGATAGTGGACAGAACGTTCGAGAAGCGCGCCTAAAAAATGGTTATAGCCGAAAATTAGTTGATAAACAATGGAGTTCTTGGAATAATCAAAGTATTTCTGGAACGCATGATAATACTTATCAATATGATGGAGGATCTACTTCAGAATATGTATGGGTCAAAGCAGGAGGTAATACGCAGTCTACTATTGGGTCAGGAAAAATATTCACGCTAAATCAACCTACTCAACCTGAAATAGGAAAACTAGATTTTGATATCCAATCTATATATTATGAAAATGAAAAATTAAATGTATTTTGGAAACTAAAAGAAAATAGTACACCGCAATTTAAGGGGAAAATTGAAATTTATAACAATGAAAATATGACGGGCCAACCTATTAACGTAATTAATGATATTAAATCTTATCAAAATGGAATCAGTCAATCTATATCATTACCAACAAATGCTTATGCAAAAATTGTATTAACGGATATATTTGATCAAACTGTTGAGAAAAAGGTACAAATCAAAAATGAATCTCCAAACATTTTTGAAGGTAATGAATTTGCATGGTCGCTGAAAGGGATTGGAGATTTTGAATTTGCGAAAGTAAATTTAAATAAATCAACAGAAGAAATGAAAATTGATCTAAAAGCAGGTGTACCACATGACTACTTTGATAGTACATATGCAAGTATTAAAGTGCAAAACACATCAGGTAAAGTGGTCTATAACAAAGAGATTTATGGAAACAAACAGCAAAATGCTGAATCGCAAAAAGTTCCAGTCAAAGTAGGCGATTATATAGAGTTAACACATCTAGAAGGTGTACATAGAGCTACTCTTACAAATGTAGATAATAGTGAACAAGAGAGCTTTGGAAAAAAAGCCATATACGAAGTTACAAAGGAAGGCCTGAAGAAAGTAGAAAAAATGCCAGAAGCAAAAATTTTAGAAGGAAACAAGTTTGCATGGTCATTAAAAGGATATAGTGATAGAGAAATTGCAAAAGTAGATTATGATAAAACGGTAGAAGAGATGAAGGTAAAACTAGAAGCAGGTGTACCACATTCCTATTTTGCTAGTACGTATGCGAGTATTAAGGTCCAGAATTCTTCTGGTAACGTTCTGTACAATAAGGAAATCGTGGGAAATAAACAACAAAATGCTGAAAGCCAAACTGTGCCCGTTAAGGTAGGGGATTACATTGAATTTACCCATATAGAAGGAGAAGCAACAAAGGAAAAAACGCGAGCAACTTTAATTAACCTTGAAAATAACAAAAATGAAACCATTGGAAAAACAGCAAGATATCAAGTTACAAAAGAAGGCTTGAAGAAAGTAGAGAAAATGCCAGAAACAACGGTTTTAGATGGAAATCAATTCGCTTGGTCATTAAAGGGATATAATGATCGAGAAATCGCGAAAATAGAATATAACAAAGCAACAGAAAAAATGCAGCTTAAATTAGAAGCGGGTATACCCCATTCTTATTTTACTAATACGTATGCAAGCATTAAAGTCCAGAATTTATCCGGTAATATTTTGTACAATAAAGAAATTATAGGAAATAGACAACAAGATGCTGAGAGCCAAACCGTTTCAGTCAAAGTAGGAGATTGTATTGAGTTTACTCATATAGAGGGAGAAGCACAAAAGGAAAAGACACGCGCCACACTTACTAATCTTGAGAATAGTAAACAGGAGTATATGGGAAAGAAAAGAATATATCAGGTTACCTCTATGGGATTATTAATAAAGTCATAGATTTCACTACAAAAGTTAAATTATAGATTTATATATTATATAAAAATCTTAACCATTATACGCATTAAAAAATTCTCAAGAGAATATAGATTGGCGGGTATAGTATGAACATATTCAAAGGGTTTCTAATTTCATCAATTGCAATGACCACATTTGTAGGAACAGATCTAATTCTACAAAATGATAGTATTCATAATAAAGTTTACGCTGAATCTTATAATGTCACATACAAAGAAAGAGATTCACAGGAAGAAAGATTAGTTGTAAAGTTTAAAAATCAAATTGACTTACCTTATGAAGATGGTATTGAGAAACGAATAAAAAATGGGGATTATGATAACAATTTAAAGAAGTTATTTTCCGAAAATACAGAACTTACTTTGAATCGTCTGTTCTCATCTGTAAATCCGATAGAGATTGAAAAGTTATCAGTACAATCTAAATCAGTTGTTAATGAATCAGCTAATAATTTATTAAATTATTATATTGTACAAGCTCCTAATAACATAGAAATAGAATTATTACTGAAAAAATTTGAAACATCTCCTCTCGTAGAGGAGGCTTATATACAAGAAAAACAAATTTTGACACCCCCTGAAATACAGTTACCAAATTTATCTGTTAATCCGTACGATGATCCTAGATTTAAAAATCAAGGATATCTTGAATCGGCACCAAAGGGAATTAATGCCTCGCATGCTTGGAGCATTAAAGGTGGTGATGGGAAGGATACAACTTTTGTGGATATGGAATATGGATGGTTATTGAATCATGAGGATTTAGTCAATAAAAATATTAAGCTTATGTCGGGACAAAATATAAGCCAGCATAGAGCTCATGGTACTTCTGTATTAGGAATTGTTTCATCTGAAGATAATCAAATTGGAAATATTGGAATTGCACCAAAAGCAAATGTAAAAGTAATATCCCAGATCAGGGATAATGGAATTTATAATACGGCGGATGCTATTTTAAGTGCTGTACATAATTTACAAGCGGGAGATATTCTTTTATTAGAGGCACAAGCTTCGTATGATGGGTATGGGGATAAATATTTACCTGTAGAAGTACATCCAGATATTTTTGATGCAATTCGTGTTGGTGCAGATAAAGGGATTATTATTATAGAAGCTGGCGCAAATGGTTCAAACGACTTAGATAATTTTAAAGATCGTAATGGAAAAAAGATCTTAAATCGAAATAGTCCAGACTTCAAGGATTCAGGTGCTATTATGGTTGGGGCGGGATCATCAACTGTTCCACATAAACGTTTATGGTTTTCAAATTATGGAAGTCGATTAGATGTATATGGATGGGGAGAAAATGTTGATACAACATCAGCAAATCCAAGTCAAAATACTACAAATTTATATACATCAACATTTAGTGGAACATCAAGTGCTTCACCAATTATTGCTGGAGCAGCAACTTCGATTCAAGGTATTGCTAAAGAACATCGAGGTTCTCCTTATACACCAGCCGAATTAAGAAATATCTTAAGTAATCCAAATACAGGAACAAAATCTCAAGATCCGTGGAATGATAGAATAGGTGTTTTACCTGATCTAAAATCTATATTAGATAACTTAGATTTTAATTCAGATATACCGAACTCTTCTAGTATTTTAGAAGGAAATCAATTTGCATGGTCACTAAAAGGAATAAGTGATTTTGAGTTTGCTAAAATCAATTTCAATAAGTCGACAGAAGAAATGCAAGTGGACTTAAAAGCAGGCGTACCGCATCATTATTTTAATGAAACATATGCAAGTATTAAAGTACAAAATGCATCAGGCAAAGTAGTATACAATAAAAACATTTATGGAAACAAACAACAAAATGCTGAATCGCAAAAAGTTCCAGTTAAAGTAGGAGATTATATTGAGTTAACACATCAAGAAGGTGTGCATAGAGCTACTTTAACAAATGTAGATAATAGTAAACAAGAAAGCTTTGGAAAAAAAGCAATGTACGAAGTTACAAAAGAAGGTCTGAAGAAAGTAGAAAAAATGCCAGAAACAACGGTTTTAGATGGAAATCAATTTAGTTGGTCTTTAAAAGGATATAGTGATAGAGAAATTGCAAAAGTAAATTATAATAGGGTAACAGAGAAAATGCAGGTGAATTTAGAAGCAGGCGTACCACATTCTTATTTTAATAATACGTATGCGAGTATCAAAGTACAGAATTCATCCGGTAGTGTTGTGTACAATAAGGAAATAGTGGGAAATAGACAGCAAACTGCTGAAAGCCAAACTGTGCCGGTCAAAGTGGGAGATTATATCGAGTTTACCCATATAGAAGGGGAAGCAGTAAATGAAAAGACACGGGCTAAACTTACTAACCTTGAGAATAATAAACAAGAATATATAGGCAAAAAAAGAATCTATCAAGCTACTTCAACGGGATTAAACAAAATAGATTAACATGAAAAACATTCAAATTTTTAGTTTGATGCTTAATAGTCGTTCATTATGAACGACTATTTGGCATTTATTTAATATAAAGTGAAATTAATTTTAAAAATATGTTTGAGGACTGAGTGATGTTTAGGTGCTATAGATTTGAGAAAAAAGAAACAGAATAATAAGGTATTTGTTGATAAAGACTCTATTGTATTACAATATTTTACATATTTGGTATGATGTATATGAGTGCTATATAATAAGGGAGGAATGAGAATGAAGTGGTTCATAGCTCATGCAAATGGTAATAATATCTTTAAAAAGTTAGTTTTAATGGTGTTACCAATGGTTCTAATGATAATGATGATAACCCCATCGAATGATGCATTGGCAGCCAACCAATCAAATGCAAGTTCACTAAAAGGTGTGAATCTATTTAATGGAAGCTGGACTGTTGCTATACAAGCTGCAAATTTACAATATGTTTCTGCTGAGCCATCGGGCAATGTAGTAGCAAATCGTAATGCAGTTAATGAATGGGAGAAATTCGAATTAATTCCGACTGGAGAATTATATACGTATGCTTTAAAAGCGAAAAGTAATGGCAAGTACGTTTCGTTTGAGCCAAATGGTAGAGTAGTAGCAGATCGTACATCAATTGGGGCATGGGAAAAATTTATTTTATATAATGGTGGAGACAATAGGATATATGTATTACAAGCGTTAAGTAATGGTAGATTTATATCAGCAAATAGTGGTAGAGAATTAACTGCTAATAGTTATGTAGCTGGAAGTTGGGAAAGATTTGTTATTGTGTATTTCTAAATTTTGAATTGTTTTATATATAAATAATAATGACTGGTTTAGTTCATATGCATGCTAAATAAAGAGTTAAGTACTTAATACAAGTGTATATTAAGGTGTAAAAAGGACTGACTGCAAGTAATTGTCAGTCCTTTTTGTATGTTAAATAAGTAATTACGGAGGATATAATGAGAAGAAAAAGAACCCTATTGGGTTCTTTTTCAAGGCATATTAACCGTAAGGAGAATCATGAAATGCTACTTCAAATCTTTATTAGGGGAAAGATTTTGAAAAAGCTTAACATACATCTATTTTTACATAAATGTAAGATATAGTAAATTGATAATATTTACACTTACTATTACTAATATTCAATTAATATAGTTAACACTATGTTTATAGTGTTAACTGATGTTTAGTGTAGTATACATTTAGAAATCTAGTATTAGATTATAATTGTCAAAAAAGCTAATAGATTTATCATTTCAAATTCTAACTAACATTTAAACGATTTTAATTGAAATGGGGTGTGTATTAACTCTTATAAGATAATGAAAGTAAATAAAATAAACAAAGACCCTGTAAAAAAATACAGGGTCGGATACAGGGTTAAGGGAACGCATAGTTTCTTAAAAACATAATAGCATATATATTTTGTGTAGCTATATGAGGATTTTGACAAAATTAAGAACAAGACAGAAAATCTTTAAGAAATTATATTGGTGGAGATATGGTTTGGAAGTGAACTGTTTACCTGTTGATATAGATGAAAACTTTGGAGCATCGTGATCAAACTTTCTTTAAATAAGGGGATTAGGTTATTGAGGTAATTGGATCTTCCTGAAAAAGAAAAATATTTTTAAATTAAAAGTAGAAAAGACACCTTTCGGGTGTCTTTTCTTTTGGTATACAGCTTACATATTGCTGAATAAGATACGAAATCATAATTCGACTATGAAATAAACAACTTAAGAAATTTTAACATAATATGGACTGAAAAGAATATGTAATATTGCATTTTTAGTTTTCGATTTATTTATTGGTATAGAAAAGCAGTATAAATAAAAAGGTCATGCAGTCGTATCTGCCGCCCCTTTTAGGAGGAATTCAAGACACCGATAGAACACGTATTGGTAAAAAGGCTCAAAAATAGTATATGTAAAAAGAAAAAGTCCTATACCAAAAGTGGACTGAGCCGTATCTTTTTTACTTATTTAAAAATTAAATTTCATTCTTTTCAAAATAAGTACGGTAAACATATGATTTGGAATGAAATTAGAAAAAGTATACATGAAAATGGCAGACAACAATTTTGTCGTCTGCCAGTGCCAATGGACTGAATGAGTTAGTCAATTACTATATATTGCTACCCCATTACCAGAAGAGTGAAGCCGCTAGTTCAAACGGCTTAAACCTAGTATGCCTAATAAAGAAAAAATTATGAGTAGAAATTTTGTTTGCTCTATATGAAAAGATAAATAGATATTCATCAGACAAGGATAATACAGCATACCTTGAATAGGGTGTAGGAACGAATTAAGGAAAAGAATGTAATGTTATTAGAGAAGGGACTGAATCAGGAATGGGAATTTCGGACAGGATTTTGGGAGCCGTGGTTGCCTTTGGTATTGCGACTAATATCACTGCTTGTATAATACCATTATACATTCAAAAGTATGAGCTAATGATAAACTGCCTTATAAATATTTTATTTTTAATACTTATAGCTAAAACGTTTATTAAGATGAAAATTAACAAATGGATGGCATTAGGATTTACGTTGGTTGTAATAGAAAAAGGTATTAAGGCAGGTTATGACTTCTACACACATGATTACTATGGTGTCAGTTGGAGTTTAGCTATCATTATCTATTGCATATACGAGATGGAAAATTATTATGTTGAAACAAATAATTAGCCGCAAAAATAAGGATTAGTAGGCGTAATTCTTATTAAAGTATACAATTTTTTTGAACAATGATATTACGATCCTGTTTTTTACTTCAAGAGCATAAAAAAAGACGCCATAAGGCGCCCAAAAATTGGGTAAATGAGGTTTTAGTTTTCCAATCTAAAGAAATTATGTATCAGCTCACAATGAGAGCATATCATAATATGTAATCAAAATAATATGCATTATTACATATCCGAGTTTAACAAAAGTAAGATGAGAGTAAACTAAAATATTATAAAAAAGACACTACAAGAGTGTCTTTTTTGGGGAAATACTCTATAATTAACTTAGGGGAAGGTAATGTTAGAGTATTCGTTTAGCATTATCTTTATATTTGATAAACCATGAAATCGAAAGATTTTGTGGTTTATTTTTTGAACAATAGATATTACAGTATTGGCAGTGAGCTATTGATTATTATAAGCATTGGGAGAGAAGGGATTAAAAGTCTAACATCGAATAACGGTTCCGGAATATAGTGTTGCGAAATGATCTCCCATATCCCAAACGGTACTTGCGTGTATATAGCCCTTAAAGCCTTCTGAAGAATAATAAATCTCTTTTGGTATACTTTCTTTAGTTTGGAAATGTGCTTTAGAGTACTTTACATAATGGTTTTTAATAACTTTTGATTCTGGAACAATAGTGTTTTTTTGTTCCAATGTTTGCCTAGCACTAGAAGGTGGTATGAATCTTACAGTGTCTTGGTAATTATGATCTAAGGTGTCAGCCTGTACACTGTGTGACGACACAAAGACGCTTAAACCACTTCCCACAATTAATGTTGCAAATGCTAACTTTGAGAATTTTGTTAATCTACTCATTTTACAATCTCCTTTTCATTATTTTGTAAGGTATCTCCTTACACCTCACAGTCTATATCCACTACAAAAGGGTGTACATACATATTGATAGACAAAATTCTACAAAATACCTCATCTTTTTGGGGATTGTGTATAATAATCCAATGTTTAATAATTTATCAGAAGTAAAAAAGTAGGTCTTATATAAAAGAAAATGAATAATTTATGCAAGTAATGTATATAAAATTATTGTTTAAATATTCTAAAATGAGTTGATAAAGATGTGGGAATTTTTTTAGAAAATAAATGATTCCAAAGATTAAATTTGGAAGTTAGATTCTTTTTTTAAGTTTATTTTTATAGTATTATTCACATGTGTGAATTATTAAGATTTAAATATAAAAAAGTGAGAAAAATGATAAACATTCTTCTCACTTTCATCAATTAGGGTGGCATATACATAAATATGCGTTTAAGAGGATTTTTGGATGAAAAATCCACATGAATAGTATAACAAAATATTTAGAACTATTCGCATGTAATATTGCATATGAAGAGTCGGTAGTTATAATAGTTAGCGTATTTCCATTATTGTTTAACAGATTTTCCTAAAAGATTCACCTTCCTTAAGCGTGTACAGGGTGATACGTGAGAGATAAATTATATGTAAAGCCCCTCCGAATGGAGGGGCTTTACATACACTTACATTAAGTTTGTTGTGGTGCACCACCATGATCGCCAACACTATATGTGGGAGCGGGGTAATGTCCATGAGTAGCAAACTGATCCGCTTTAGAAAATTGAGAAATTCCCACCATTAGAACCCCAATAAAAGCAATACCCGATAATAATAGGCTGATTTTTTTCATTATTTCAACACTCCTTTTTCGATTGATTTTCGTCTTGCTTGGTAACAAATATGGAAATAGTCACTTACCTTTTGGTGGTTCTCTAATTGTCTACATTTTGTTGCAAATAATTCGGCGTATTCGACAACATATTCCCATAATTCTTCTTCCTCAAAGTATAAGATTCCTTCTTGAATGATTTTTTCTAATTCTTCAAGTGGAATATTTTCATTTAATCTTTTTAAAATAGAGAAGTGGTGTGTGTATTCTTCGTTATGAATTCCTCTGCAAATCTGTAATCCCTTATCAATGAGTTTGCTAGCTGCTGATTGTTCTCCTAATTTATAATGTTCCTTAGCTTGTAGGAAGATAGCCTTGAAGTGTGTAGGGATTTTTTCTGTTACTTCTGAAAGGTGACGAATAGCTAACGTAGACATACTTTGATCAGAATACAGCCACCCCATAGTACTTTTTACGTATAACAAGGAATCTTCTTCCTTATTATTCTGTAGTAATTCAATTGCACAATGTAGATATTCTTCTGCTTGTTCGTACTGCTTTAAATAGATACAGCAACCACCTAACAAACTATTACAAAAGGCTGTTTTTACTTCATAACCTTCATACTTCGAAAAGATTGCCCTTGATTTATTTGCGTATTCGATAGAAGCGAGCATGTTATAGGTATGGTGATAAAAAGTAGCAATTCTATAGTAGAATTCAGCGTGTTCAATTTCATCTGGAATGTTTACTAATATCTTTTCTGCCAGTTTATAATGTTCCTCTGCCTCAGTAAAACTTGATATAAAAGTGGAATGAATGGATTTAAAAAAGTGATAATAGAAGCGTAGAAAATGGTCTGTAGGCATATCATAATCACTAATAGCATCAAAACTATTTTGTTGAATACCGAGGCTATCTGTTAAGACCGTGTAACGAAATTCAAGTAGTGAGTAATAAAGTAACAAATTTTGATCCTGACGTTCTTGATTTGGCTCAATGCTTAACTTATTAATTTTTTCATCAATCTTCTTTTTTAGATTAGTAGCTTTTATCACTTGTTGAGATAGCATAGATCGATACCAGTCGTTCAATAGAGAGGTTAATTGTTCATTTCCCTTTACTGAAACACTCACTATATACGCCCCCATCCTATAGAAATATCTTAATCCTATATAATTGTAACTATCATAGCAAAATAGAAGAAAAAATGGAGGTATTTTACAATGTTTTTCAATAAAATTCATAAAAAATAATCAATTTATGTCGAATGTACTTAGAATTTAAGAAATTTCCTTTTCGTAAAACGGATTAATTACGTATGCATTTTTAAATTAA
>NZ_WIPE01000057.1:44865-45276 GCF_009760835.1 Bacillus sp. EE-W1
GAAAAGGTTTGACATATGGTACATGCTCTGTCAAACTTCCTGCCTTAAAGAAAGAGCTTGTTTGGCTAAAAGAAGTCGATAGTATTGCGATTCAGTCATCTGTTCGCAACCTTGCGGATGCATATACACGCTTTTTCAAAAAACAAAACAGTGCCCCGCGTTTCAAATCTAAGAAGAACAACGTACAATCTTACACCACAAAACAAACAAATGAAAACATTGCCGTTATAGGAAACAAAATAAAATTGCCAAAACTAGGTCTTGTTCGATTTGCCAAAAGTCGTGAAGTAAAAGGACGTATTGTAAATGCTACGGTTAGACGGAACCCTTCTGGTAGATACTTTGTGTCATTGTTAGTGGAAACAGAAGTGCAAGAACTTCCGAAAACAAATTCTTACATTGGAATGGATA
>NZ_WIPE01000057.1:45286-45405 GCF_009760835.1 Bacillus sp. EE-W1
TCGACATACATAAACTGTTACTTCACTACCAATCGAATGTATGTTTGTTATATAATAGAACTATATCGAAATGGGGGTGAAATGAATGTTGATTAATAAAGCATATAAATTTCGTATCT
>NZ_WIPE01000166.1:0-878 GCF_009760835.1 Bacillus sp. EE-W1
TCGCACTGATTTAACTACTGATAAAGATGGTAAGATTACTGCTACGAACTTACGCCCAGGAGACTATCAATTCATTGAAACGAAAGCTCCTAAGCATTACGATTTAAATAAAACACCTATTAGCTTCACTATCGAGAGAAGTCAACTAACTCACGCTTCTGTTACTGCTAAGAATGGCCTAACCAAAGGTGGCGTGGAATTAACGAAGGTTGACTCTATAGATAAGAAAGAAATGCTAGAAGGTGCGGTATTTAAAATTACTGATCTGAACGGTAACGATATTCGTACGAATTTAGTTACCAATAAAGTTGGAAAAATCAGCGCTAAAGACTTACAACCTGGAGACTATCAATTTATTGAAACGAAAGCTCCGAAACATTATGACTTAAATGAAGAGCCGATTAAGTTCACAATTGAAAGAAGTCAAACAAAACATGTCTTCGTTACAGCTACGAACAGCTTAACGAAAGGTAGTGTGGAGTTAATTAAAGTTGACGATGTTGAAGAAAACACAACACTGGAAGGTGCGGTATTTAAAATTGTTAATAAGGATGGACACGATGTCCGTACTGATTTAACTACTGATAAAAACGGCCGTTTAGTTGTGGATGAATTACCACCAGGAGACTATGAGTTTATTGAAACAAAAGCTCCTAATCACTATGACTTAAACGAAACACCTATTAAGTTCACAGTTAAAAAAGGACAAGAAAAAATCGCTTCCGTTACCGCTACGAATAGCTTAACGAAAGGCGCTGTTGAACTTTCTAAAGTGGATGACTTTGACGGTTCTGTCCTTAAAGATGCAGTATTTAAAATCGTCGATATGAACGGGCACGACGTTCGTTCTGATTTAACTACTGATAAAGATGGCAAAA
>NZ_WIPE01000136.1:0-5131 GCF_009760835.1 Bacillus sp. EE-W1
CAAAACTCCAATGTAAATTTTTCCCAAAAGCTTACTTTCATTTTATTTTAATCATTGTGTTTATAATGTCTCTTCGTATTTCAAATAAATAACCGAAAAAGTATACATTCAAAATACTGTTATTGTTATAAACTATCTCAACTCTTACATAAAAAAACACTCGAACAACTTAAGAATTATATTTCCGTGTCCGATTAACTAAAATGATTTATCAAAACAAAAAGGAGAGTATGTCAATTTTCTCGTTTTGGGGTATTTGTTTATCTTAACTATTATAGGAATTATTCCTATCTCCTCCACTTCACTACCATAAGTATCATTTTCAAGGTTTTCTAATTCTTTACTAATTTCTAAAAGTAATTTTGAATGTTCCTGTTTTATTTCTACAGCGTGTATTCTCCCTTTTAATCAAAATCGTCTCGAATCCCAAACCAATATACCTCTTGTATAATATCAGTCTGATAGAAATAAAAATATGCAAATTTACATTTCATTAACTATTTTTGTAATTTATTGCTATAATGAAAAAGTAATTTTTAGAATTTTTTTACATGTTTGTATTGTTTTTATAAAAAGAATATATCGACAAAACGGTTTAGACCGTAAATTTTCTTGGAGGTAAGGTTATGTATACAGAAATTATTAGCAATAAGCTACAATCTTTAAAAGAAAGTGGACAATATCGCGAGTTTGTTACAATTAATCGAATTCGAGGTCAATATCCATTGGCACACTTAAATGGTCAGAAAGATACAGAACCTGTTGTCGTTTGGTGCAGTAATGACTATTTAGGAATGTCACAACACCCAGTGGTTACTGAAGCAATGCACGATGCTATTCGAGCATTCGGTGCGGGTTCAGGTGGATCACGTAATATAGGTGGTACACATTATCATTATGCTGCACTTGAATCATCACTTGCTGAATGGCATGGTAAGGAAGCGGCTTTAGTTTTCCCTACAGGATACGGTTCTAATGATGCGACATTACAATGTTTACTTCGTTTATTTCCAAATTGTATGGTATTCTCTGACGAACGCAATCACGCTTCAATTATTAATGGGATACGTAGTACAAAAGTCGAACGAGCGGTATTCAGACATAATGATGTTGAACACTTGGAAGAATTGCTTGCAGCTCAACCACATGATCGAGCTAAAATTATTGTTTTTGAATCCGTTTACTCAATGGATGGCGATATTTCACCAATTGAAAAAATTATAGATCTTGCTGAACAATATAATGCTTTAACTTTTATTGATGAAGTGCACGCAATCGGAATGTATGGCCCCCGCGGTGCAGGAATAGCTGCTGAACTAGATCTTGTAGATCGTTTAGACTTTATTCAAGGAACGATGGCAAAGGGGATTGGGGTAATAGGAGGATATATTGCAGCCTCATCATTATTAATTGATGCAGTACGTTCATTTGCATCCGGTTTCATTTTTACGACTTCATTACCACCAGCAATTGTCTCAGCTTGTCATGCTAGTGTTGAACACTTAAAATCTTCAGACAGTGAACGAAATGCTCTACATCAAAAGACTAGTATGCTAAGAGAATCGCTGGCTCAAGCAAATATTCCTATCATGGAATCAAGTGAGACACATATTCTTCCTGTACTGATTGGCGACGCTAAAAAATGTAAAGCTGCTGCTCAACGTTTACTTGAACAACATCATGTCTATTTACAACCTATTAACTCACCAACTGTTGCTGTGGGTACGGAACGTTTCCGAGTTAACGTCACACCAAACCATACCGAGGAACAAATCATGCAACTTGCTGATGCACTAACAGAAGTATTTAATTATTTTGATATTCCTTTTGCACAGGTTACTGAGGTAGCATTTGCATGACAGTTTTAATGTACATATTTTGCTTAGTAGTATGGGGTTTGAACTTTATAGTGGTAAAAATCCAAGGTACACCAGTAAGTCTTGAACTATCATTAACTTATCGCTTGGTGGGGGCTGCACTCATGTTTATTGTTCTTGCATGCGTGTTACGTCCAAATGGTAAGCCTTCTCGTGAAGACGCTTTACCTCTCATTACTTTTGGGGTATGCAACTTAGCTATTAGTTATTTGTGTTTATACTATGCTACGATTTGGATTTCTGCTGCATTAGTAACGCTACTGTTTTCGCTGAAAACAGTTTTGACACCAATTGCACTTCGTGTATTTTTAGGTGAGCGGCTTCATTCTCGAATTCTACTAGGTGGAATAGTTGGGATTGCAGGAGTTTCTATATTAGTTTATCCATTACTGACAACTGGATCTTCTAATACAAGTGATTTAAAAGGAATAGGACTTGCATTGTTAGGAACAGTCCTTACAGCTATTGGTGATGCGGCTTCTGCCCGAAATGCACGACGTGGTATTAATGCTGTTTATTCAAATAGTGTTGGTTTTATTGTAGCTTCAATACTTTTACTTGCTGTTTGTGTTTTCCAGCAACAAACCTTTACAATACCAACATCCGTTTCTTACCTAGGAGCTTTAGCATTTTTAACTGTATTTGCTTCCTTTGGTGCATGGATGTTTTACCTTAAGTTAGTAGAGCGTATTGGTGCATCAGTAAGTAGTTACATGGTTGCACTTTTCCCTGCAATTGGAGGCGTTGCTTCTGTTGCAATTGGAGAATCATCACCCACGCTCTACTTATTATTTGGCTGTTTATTTAGTTGTACTGGAGCCGCAATCGCACTAGGATTCCGTTTACCATATAGAAATCGAATTACCATGAAAAATGAAAGCCCAGGGAATTAAAAATTCCTGTGGGCTTTATTCATAGTAACGTCTAACTATACTTTACACATATTTGAAGGAAACATTTTATAACTGTAGTTCACATAATGTATGTTTTCTTAACTTTTTAAACAGAATTTCACGAATTATTAAGTGGGATGCACATTAATTGATTCTTCTACTATGAACATATGTTAAACATCTCAATAATTCTTGTTTTATTTAATAATATTTCAAAAAATAAATCTGATCGTCTATAACTTTCATCAACAATGTTAAGGGGAACCAACTATTATGAACTATAGATCTGTATTTGATATCATCGATCCTATTACAATTGGAACATCCAATACTTTTGGGGCAGACACCGTAAAAATAGGATACATTATCCGGCAGCTATTTTCACAAGAACCAGAAAGAATTGATATTTCTTTATATGGAGGATTTAAAACGACGAATCATCATTTTGGTGCAGATGTAGCAATTATAGGTGGAATTTTAGGTTTCAAAATAAATGATTCACTAATTATTAATGCACTTACAATTGCAAAAGAACGAGGAATTACAATTAATTGTATAGAAGAGATTGCAAAACCAGTACATTCTCATACAGCGAAAATTTGCTTATATAAAGGTAAGGATAAAATTGAAATGATTGCTTGCTCTCTCAGAGGGGGAAGAGTAAAAATCATTGAAGTTAATGGTTTTGAACTAAAATTACGTGAGGAAAACCCTGCTCTTCTTATTATGAATAATAATCACTTTAGCACGATTTCTTCTGTAATCGCTATTTTATCAAGCTGTAAAATCAATATTAATAAAGTAAGAATTTCACGAAAAGAAACCGGGAAATTATCTATATTAATAATTGAAACTGAGAAACCATTGGTTCCAGAATTAATTGGGAAAATAAAAAAATTATCAGGAATTCATCAAGCATTAATTTTAGATTAAAATCTCCCATTTACCTGGGACGATCATAAAATTATCTCTATCTATATTTCAATCATGTGAACGGATAAATACTATAAATCAGAATACCTTAAACATATTAGATGGAATTCCAATGCGTTTAAGATATTTATTAAATCGAGAAAGGACACTCAATTGAGTGTCCTTTTTAACAGGATTCAGGTTCATATAAGGGGCCACCATATCAAAAAAGAAGATTGTACGTTTAGAAATAATTTGGACACATTTCATCCGGTTCCCTGTACGTTAAGGAACCGGCTACTTACTTTACTGCTTTTTTATAATTTCTCTCTCATAATGGTCTTAGATTATTAAAATTTGTTTTTTCATTTTAGTTCCAAACATAATCACCTGTCAATGTGGCGTACCATTAACATTTTAACGAAAATATACGCTAAACAAATTTCTGTAGCCTTTTATATCTTCAAAGATTTAAAAAAAGAGCTACACTACATTCGACACGAAAAAAGCCAAGTACATAGATACGAACCTATTTGGAAATACTAATATAATGCGTTAAGAAAAAGATAGTAATTCCAATATTCACAATTAGGTGGTCTTTAAAAATGGTTACTATTCGTATGTGGGTGCCCAAAAGAAAAGGTCGTGCACATCTTCGCTTAACCAGTCCTGTGATTAAATGGAATTCTGTTGTTCACATTTCAGTGAGTGAGGCAACTGAGTTAGAACCAAATCAACTTTTTGGACAGAATTTTCCCACTGTTTTTGGAGCCGCAAGTATTACCGTGCAGAACATTTCAGTGAGAGATGGCGTAGTTGATTTCAATGTATTTGTTGATTGGTCAACTCGACTTAACATTGTTACTGACATTACAATTTTAGAGCCACCTGCGGACGGAAATATAATTATTGGGACATGATGAACGAATGAGCGGTCCCGCCACATCGCTATCAGGCTAAAACGTTATTCTTTCTATAGAATCACAGGAAAGGATGGCGCTTTTGATATGAACTTGGGGTACGGAAACGATTCGAGGAATGAAGTGCCAATCTGGGGTTTTATTACAAATAATAAAAGAGTAGAAGTAAATTTTACTCTTTATAAAATGGAGTTCCACTATGGAACTTTGTACTATTGAATTAGCTTATTAATTATAATTCCCTGTTGCAGAATCCTTATTATAAGGATTCCTTTTTTGTATCTAAAATTTACAAATAAAAAAAGATAAGATCGGCGAATGCGATCTTATCTTAAGCATAAGGGAAAAACAAGTGACACAAACCATCTTAATTTTTATGATATTATATTTTTTGTTAATTTTCGATATAAAGTCCATATTTAACATCTATATCAATATTGAGAAATTTATTACAAAATTTGCTATAAACAATTCAAAAATCCAAAGTAAACTTTTGCATAAAAGTTTACTTTCATTTCATTGCAAACAC
>NZ_WIPE01000167.1:0-1365 GCF_009760835.1 Bacillus sp. EE-W1
TCTTTATCAGTAGTTAAATCAGTGCGAACATCAAGTCCGTTATGATCAACAATTTTAAAGATAGCTCCTTCAAGAGAAGTACCGTCGACGTCGTCGACTTTAGTTAATTCAACAGCGCCCTTAGTTAAGCTATTTGTAGCAGTAACAGAAGCTTTAGCTGTTTGACTTTTTTCAACAGTAAACTTGATAGGATTTTGATTTAAGTCGTAATGCTTAGGAGCCTTCGTTTCAACGAACTGATAGTCTCCTGGACGTAAATCAGAAACAGAAATTTTGCCATCTTTATCAGTAGTTAAATCAGAACGAACGTCGTGCCCGTTCATATCGACGATTTTAAATACTGCATCTTTAAGGACAGAACCGTCAAAGTCATCCACTTTAGAAAGTTCAACAGCGCCTTTCGTTAAGCTATTCGTAGCGGTAACGGAAGCGATTTTTTCTTGTCCTTTTTTAACTGTGAACTTAATAGGTGTTTCGTTTAAGTCATAGTGATTAGGAGCTTTTGTTTCAATAAACTCATAGTCTCCTGGTGGTAATTCATCCACAACTAAACGGCCGTTTTTATCAGTAGTTAAATCAGTACGGACATCGTGTCCATCCTTATTAACAATTTTAAATACCGCACCTTCCAGTGTTGTGTTTTCTTCAACATCGTCAACTTTAATTAACTCCACACTACCTTTCGTTAAGCTGTTCGTAGCTGTAACGAAGACATGTTTTGTTTGACTTCTTTCAATTGTGAACTTAATCGGCTCTTCATTTAAGTCATAATGTTTCGGAGCTTTCGTTTCAATAAATTGATAGTCTCCAGGTTGTAAGTCTTTAGCGCTGATTTTTCCAACTTTATTGGTAACTAAATTCGTACGAATATCGTTACCGTTCAGATCAGTAATTTTAAATACCGCACCTTCTAGCATTTCTTTCTTATCTATAGAGTCAACCTTCGTTAATTCCACGCCACCTTTGGTTAGGCCATTCTTAGCAGTAACAGAAGCGTGAGTTAGTTGACTTCTCTCGATAGTGAAGCTAATAGGTGTTTTATTTAAATCGTAATGCTTAGGAGCTTTCGTTTCAATGAATTGATAGTCTCCTGGGCGTAAGTTCGTAGCAGTAATCTTACCATCTTTATCAGTAGTTAAATCAGTGCGAACATCAAGTCCGTTATGATCAACAATTTTAAAGATAGCTCCTTCAAGAGTAGAGTTGTCAACGTCGTCAAGCTTAATTAATTCGACTGAACCTTTAGTTAAGCTGTTAGTAGCAGTAACAGAAGCTTTAGCTGTTTGACTTTTTTCAACAGTAAACTTGATAGGATTTTGATTTAAGTCGTAATGCTTAGGAGCCTTCGTTTCAACGAACTGATAG
>NZ_WIPE01000073.1:0-51044 GCF_009760835.1 Bacillus sp. EE-W1
CAAGATGTGATTGAGCGGATTGAGAATAAGCAACAGTATTCTTACGATCCGAACGGGATTGAATAAAGTGAAACTTTAATCAGTGGGGGTTTTGTTCACCCCCACTGATTATCAGCCCTCACCAATCGGGCTTTTACGGGCAGTCGATCCCCCACCTAACTTCTTTGCTTCAGCTGAATTTTAAGGTGGGGGGTCTTACTGCCCGTTAATGCGGGATAAATCCTTCCATATAACTATTTTTACTGAGCGCTGTTAACAAACGCTCTTTTATTTGGGACATAATTGACAGTTATATAAAAAAACCGATTCTTCTAAGAATCGGTTTTTCTGCTTTAAAACAAAATATGCTTATTTTTAATCCAAGATAACAATTGTTGCAAAATCCAGTAGATTCCTTCCTTGTTGTACAAGTGTATTTCCATTAGAGTAGTCACTATGTATATTGGTAAAATGAAAATTTCACTTCACTACCTCAAATTTATTGTACTCGTAAAAAGATAATTGAAAACGATATTCTGGATGCTCTCTCACCCAATCGTAAGCTTCTTCTAAAATATCCATTTTGTTTTGTAAGTCATTAAGTTCACTACATTCGTCCCTTTTCTGTTTGCACAGAGGGCAGAATCCATTCACTATTTCGGCACTCTTCGCCCTAATAGTTTTACTTTCTAAGTCAACTACTAGACGAAGAAGAAGAGAATGCTCTTCTTTTGTAGTCACGGTCATTTCAGCAATCCCATCCTCATTCCAAAAGACTCCGTTTAATTCCATCTTTACGGCGACGTCTTTAATATCCAAGTCTATCACCATCACACCTCCCTTGTATAAAACTCATATTTTACTCTTCGATTTTAACCTTTAATACACCATGATTTAAAGATATATTAAGCGTTTTCCAATTTTTCTTCTTTGCTATGAAAGGAAGTGTAATTACTGCTAATAGCGTGGTAAATATTATCCCAAAAACTAAAACTGTTACAATGTTAAAGATTGCTTCCATTTAACTCTACCCTCTTTCATTTCTATGGGCTCTAATTTTATGAATGTATTTAAAAATTCTTACCACACCTTAATTTTCAAAGCAATTATAATGGCCCAATCACAACAAATCAATTCCTATTTAATATGAATACTTTATTCATCCATCAGTACAATGACGTTAAATTTATGTAGCTAGAAATAGAGGAGAATGTCATTTAACCTCTACATTCTCCTCCATCTCAGCCAAATACCTAATCTGCCTTTCCGCTTTTCTCACCGCCGTAGGAAAATGCTTTTTCAGAAGTGCTATTGTAGCTTCACTTATATAATATCTTTCCGTTATACTTTCCCACGTGTCACTATTTTCAAATGCACTCCAAACGAAAGGACGCTCTGTATTTTTTCTCATTTCTTTAAATACCCATTTTCGCATCTTTTTTTTCGCTTTTTCTGTTAGTTTTCCGTTCTCTACAAGTTCAAGCTCACCATGTCTTTTGTACCGTTTATGAATGTCTCTCTCGCTATATACTTTAAGAAGTATATTCACTGTATTCTCAGCATCCGCTAAAGCTCGGTGCTGCTTCCCTTCCCACGTTAAACCGAGCTGTTCTACTGCAAATTGTAAACTTGGTGTATGCTCAAATAACTCTTCATACGCTTGGAAAACAAACTTCTGCAAATCAAATTTGCTCTCTTTTTCCATACATGGGCATTCTACACCGTGTAACGTACAATCATGAGATAAAAAACGATAATCTTCTCTTCCCCATGAAACAAATACAGAGTCTTCTCCGATAAATTGAATAAATTTCTCTATAGTTTGCGGAAATTTCTCCACACCAATTAAATCTTCCTTTGTAATTCCCGTTAATTTTGTCGTATGACGAGTGAGTCGTGCACTCGGCTTTACTAACTCCGAAAATTCTCCAATTACCTTCATTGTACTTGCTTCTATTTTTACAGCTCCGATATCAACTATCTCTGACGGATCTTCTGATTTATACGGCCTGAAATTTCTCTCTATATCGAACACAATAAAATGTGTAGCGTTTTCCAATTTATTTACCTCTTTCTAAATTCCTTTTCACACACATACTCTATTTTCAGTATTTATTTATTCATACACTTTATGCATGAAATACTTCGTCTAATAAACGAAAATTTAATCTCATTATTATATGTACATAGGAGGTTATTCAATAAAAATGCAAAAAAAAGAAGGGCAAGCCCTTCTTTTTTCCGTAATTACTTCTTGTTAACGTTTGTAGCTTGAGGTCCACGGTTACCTTGTTCTACTTCGAAAGTAACTTCTTGACCTTCTTCTAAAGATTTGAAGCCGTCGCCTTGGATAGCTGAGAAATGAACGAATACGTCTTCTCCGCCTTCAACCTCGATGAAACCGAAACCTTTTTCTGCGTTAAACCATTTTACTTTACCGTTTTGCATTTAAAAAATCCTCCTACAATGTACCTATATGTACATATTCATTTTCAACCACTTTACAATAATACTTCAAACATTAAAAAACTGCAACCCCAGAGGAGATTTAACATTGCTATCCTCCTCGGAAGTTACAGCTCATTTAAATCTCTATATTATTAAAAGTAAAATGGTTTAAAGTAACTATATCATATCAATATAATAAAAGTAAAGTTTTTTTTGCTATATAATTTTTTTCTTCCACTGCATCGCTTTTGATTCACCTGATCCAGCTACAACATAACCCTCTTTTTGGTTAACGATGCGCCAGCCATGCCCTTTAACTGAGTCACATACTGTAACAAGTCCTTCTTCTAAAAGTACACGACAAACCGTACTAATCCCCGCCTTATTTTGCGTTGACGTTGTATATAGCACATGTTGATCTACACTCAAGGCTAAATAGCTACTTGCTTTCTGCTCACTTTGACATGTGTGCCAATATGTTTTTTCACTCTCAATACTTTCATCTATTTTACAAAAAGAAATATTCCCGCTAATCCCCTTGCACGATCCACTCGCTGCTACTATATAAGAATTGTGTACAGTCAACGCTGAGATCATCTGATTCATCACGATTTTAATCCTCTTTAATTTACGTGTCTCCAAATTAAAGAGCCAAACCCCACCATATTTAGCATGTATTTTCGTACCGATAAATAAGTAATGTTTATATAAAAATAACGATCGAATAGATGGTGCCCCGCCACCATACTCAAGAAATGGATGAATGGTTTCCCATGTCGAACCAAAATCATTAGAACGATACAACGTTTTATCTCCATGAGCAATGACTGTTCCTTGTACATTACTACACACATTCCAACTCGTTGCTTTTGTTGGAAAACGCTGAACCGTCCAGTTCTCTCCACCATTCATACTACGAATAAAAATCCCTTCGTCACCTACACCATACACTACATTATCTTCGCTATGTAAATCCCTAATTCGTTTTTGAAAACCTTTTAATATTTGTTTCCATTCTCCGTCTCGTTCAATAAATAAGCCATTATATGTAGTAGCTAACATAAGTTTTCCATCTCTTAACTTTGTAATAGCGGTCGCACTTAACATTGTCTCCACGTTGACACTCCCATTCTTAGAACTTCTCAGCAAATGCAATTGCAAAATTACTGCATTTTTCAACATCCTCTTCATCTTCTGGAGCTAGTTCGATTTTCAATCCTTCTTGTACAAGCTCTGCACCGCGTTCTACAAGTCTTTCTTCAAATATCGTTACCGCTTCACAAAATAGTTCATACGCCGTATCACCTGATCCGAATACCGCTACTTTCTTTCCTGATAAATCTATATTTTCTAAGTCCTCATGGAAATCTTCCGCCTCAAACGGTAATTCACCATCGCCCCACGTATAAGATCCTAAAATGATTCCATCATAGGCTAATAATTCTTCAGCATCCATGCCTTCCATTTCTTGCAATACTACTTCATGATCAAAAGCATCTAAACTAACTTTTATTAAATCAGCAATACTCTCTGTATTTCCTGACATACTTGCATAAGCTATTAAAATTTTTGCCACTTCGGCATCCCCCTCTCATAATAAATGATTCTCATTCTCATTATATTAATAATGATAATCAATTTCAATTGTATTTTTCATTTTTATTTATTCCATATAAAAAAGCACAGATGACTATACAATCACCTGTGCTTTTTTATTACTTTTTAAAAATACCAAACGGCTTTCCAACTGGTAATACAACTTTACCGAAGTGTGTATTTAACACTGCTGCTGCTGAACCATAGAAAGATAATAATGAAATACATAGTTCAGAATACGCTGCTAAATTATGCATTGCATGTGGCATAACACCTAAAGTACTTAATGAAAGACCAATAAATAAGAAATCAATAAGGACGAAAATCATAAATAATACTTTATGTGTTTCCATTGCACCAATTGTCATAAAGATTGTGAAAATCAAATATCCAATAAAGGCTACACCCAGCTGTTTTGAATCTGCAGCTTGTGCTAATTTTTCGCCAAATACTCCAAGTTGAATTAACCAAGTCATTCCAACACCTAACCAAAATAGGCCGTATGCACCGAATGCTGTTGTACCGAACGTATTGTTATGCTTTGCATCGTGAATGCACGCAAAGATTTGTGCAAATCCTCCTAAAAAGATTGCCCACGGTAATACAAGTGAAACGCCATCTGTTAAGCCTAACTTTTGAGATGATGCTACAAGTGTTACCATCGCTAATCCAAATAGACCAATTCCAGATGGATCTGCTGTTGTCATTTTCACATGATGTGTAGTTGTTTGATTGCTCATATAAACCTCCTGATTATAAACATACTCGAATACAATACTTAAATCAGAAGGCTATGTCAATGGTTTTTTTTGTATGTTGTCAGACCTTACTTTTTATAATGATTACATATACTTCCGACCACTTCATACGGTTTTATATTCACTTTCTCCAACTCGTGTATCGGCAACCATAATGGAATATAACTCCCTCTATCTTTCATTTCGAATTCTTCAGCTTTACCACTTCCGAAAACTCCACCTACAATATGGGCATTAAAATAATACTCCGTTCCCTTATACTCCACCTTTGCAATGAGATGCTCCACTTTTATATGTACCCCTAACTCTTCATAAGCCTCTCGCTTCGTTGCCTCTTCAGGTGTTTCTCCTTCTTCAATTCCTCCTCCCGGAAAAACATAATATATTTCTCCTTCTCGGATACGTTTTATAAGTACGATTTTCCCTTCCTGCACAATGATAGCCGCGCCGCGATTTCTTATCATTTTATTACCTCAATACGAATCGCAACTGTTCCCCACTTTTCTTCTTGTTCTTTCGTATATATTTTGTATGTACTTTCTAGCATTTCCTCTAAACTATCATTTTCACAATCCAATAATTTGTGATCAATTTGTTCGTACATCGCTTTAAAGCTTTCGTATCGTTTTATTTCCGTTACTTTGGCAGTCATCGTTTCCTCTGTCGTAAGGTGCGTAAATACAATATGATCGCCTTGTTTTATAAGTTGACGTTTTGCATCGTATAAACGTACTTCATATACTTTTTTTCCTAATTGAATTGATTGAAAAGGTTTATTATATAATCCCATTTCGTATATCATTCATTCCACTCCTTTTTTATGCATTACGCCTACTACTATTTTTGTGCATTACCAATTCATACAACACAGTTCGACTTATTCCAAGTTGCATATAATGTTCCATATCCATTACTTGCTTTAGAGAGGATGCTAAATTTGTTATGTTATTTTTAAATCAAAAACCTGAATATAATAAATATGATATTGGTGATTATACTTATAGTAAAGTAGGTCCAACCATTTTTTCTTGGAATGATGAAACAAAATTAAAAATAGGTAAGTTTTGTTCATTAGGAGAAGAAGTCGTTTTTATACTTGGCGGTGAACATCGCGCAGACTGGATAACGACATACCCATTTAATGCATTTTTTAATGAAGGAGCACATATTACTGGTCATCCTTCTTCAAAAGGTGACATCGTAGTCGGCAACGATGTATGGATTGGTTATCAATCCTGCATTTTATCTGGTGTTACAATTGGTAACGGAGCCATTATTGGGGCAAAGAGTGTTGTTACAAAAGACGTACCTCCATATGCAATTGCAGCTGGTAATCCTGCAAAATTTGTTCGATATCGTTTCCCGCAAGAAACGATTGACAAGCTAGAAAAACTCGCATGGTGGGATTGGGATATTTCTGTTATAAAAGGAGCCATTCCATTTCTACTTTCCAACAAAATCAACGAGTTTTTTACCTCACCGGAAAATGAATCTATGTGATTAATACAAAAAGAGCATCCTATTCTTTCAGGATGCTCTTTTTGTTTTTATTTCTTATGTTCGTGCAAATGATTACACGGAGAACATTGAAATGGAATTTTATCTAAGCAATTAAAGTTTGTTTCACAAATTTGTTCGATCGTTGGGACGAACGGTATGACCACAATATTACTTTCTATTATTTGTGTAACAGGCGGTAACACTGTACCTACTTGATGTTCGAAGCGAATACTCGCTTGATTTATATAATTTCCTGAACCACTTGGCGCGCTCTGAACTACTACTTGGAACGAGACTGTGCGTGCTTCACCTGGATTTAAACTTCCTATAAGAAATCCTGATATTGGGTTTACATTTGGCACTGGCGTATTATCAACCGTTACACTTCAAAGGACAAATTGAACACTACTATCTAACATATCTTGAAAACGAATATTTTGTATCGCTGTATCTCCCGTATTTGTAATAACTGTCGTAAACGTAATAACATCTCCTATTGTTGCTGTTTGATGGTCTGCCACTTTTACAACAGTCGTTGAGACATTTTGAGGAATAAACGGGATAACAACTGTATTGCTATCGCCTTCAACTACTACAGCCGGTTCATTTGGATTCACAATTGCAAGCCCACTCGCCGTAGCTGTATTTGTAACTAAGTTATTTATTTGCCCTCCTGTTATTACAACTTGGAAATTAATAATTGCTGCATCATTTGGCTGAAAATTACCTAACGGAATACCTGTATTCGGGTTGGCAAATGGAAAAGGTACATCATTTACCGTTACCGAGCCATTTATAAATAACGTATTCGGATCAATGATATCTGTTAAAACAATATTCGTCACAGGAACTGTACTATCATTTATAACAGCAATTCCGTAAGTGACAACATCTCCTACCATCGCTACTTCAAAATCCGCTCCTTTTGCAACAAATAAGATTGCCGTATTTACCGTCACTATAACTGTATTGCTCGTATCCATCACTGTAACTGGCGGTTCTCCTGGTACTAAAATATATTCTGCTAACGCCCCAGCAAGGTTCACTACTGTACCACCATCTGGAAAACTTGTAATCGTAGCTTCATATGTTACAAGTGCCGTCTCACCCACTGGGATGTCTGGTATCGTAAATCCAGCCTGTAGATTTAACCCTGGTTGCGGAACTCCATTTATCGTTACACTATTTGGAACAAACTCAGCTTCCTGAGATAACACGTCTATAAATTGAACATTCATCGCATCAGCCGTACCAGTATTTAATATACGAACAGTATACGTTACCGTTTCTCCCACTCCAACAATCGGATGATCTACTTCTTTCAGCATATCTAAACTACCTCGATTTACTGGTGTGACTGTCGTATTACTTGAGTTCGTAATTGTAAACGGTGGTTCTCCTGGAATCAATTCGAAATCACCAGTTACTCTCGCTGTATTCATAATGCTACTAGAAGGCGGAATTGCGATTACATTTACTTCAAATGTAATTAATATACTGTCCCCTACTGCAAGATCTGGTAATGAAAAGCCTACAAATGGATCTAAACCTACTTGCGAAATTCCATTTATTTGTACACTTCCAGGAATGAATTCTAAACTAGGTGACGGAACATCGATAAACTGAACATTCGTCGCTAATACCGTTCCCGTATTTGTAACTTGCACACTATAAGTTAACGTATCCCCTAATCGTGTTGCTTGCTTATTTACGGTTTTTATAACATTAAATCTCCCTCTATTTACCCTTGTTATTGTCGTATTACTCGGTTCAGTTACTACAACCGGCGGCTCTCCTGGTACTAAAGTAAAGCTTCCTGTTATATTTGCAACGTTCGTAATGGTTCCTGATGACGGGATGTTTGTAACTGTCGCTTGAAACGTCACGATAACTGTTTCTCCAACTGGTATATCTCCAACTCCAAAGCCAGTAATCGGATTTAAGTTTGGTTGCGGGGCTCCATTTATCGTTACACTACTTGGTACAAATGACGCTCCTGCTGAAATCGTATCAATAAACTGAACATCATTAGCTGTTACTGTTCCTGTATTCGTTATTTGAACTGTATACGTTAATACATCTCCAACGAGAGTAGCAGCCCTATTTACTTGTTTAATAACATTAAATCGTCCTCTATTTACAGTTGTAAGTGTTGTATTGCTCGGTTGGTTTACTACAACTGGTGGTTCTCCTGGTACTAATATAAAGCTTCCCGTAATATTTGCAGTATTAGCAATTGTTCCGTTTGATGGAACACTGACAACTGTTACTTGGAACGTAACTTCTACACTTTCACCTGGGCTTATATCTGGAAGCGGGAATCCATTATTAGGATTGAATCCAGGTTGTAGCACACCATCTATCGTTACACTATCTGGTATAAATGTGATCGAGGACGGTAATACATCACTATATTGAACATTTGTCGCTACCACTGTACCTGTATTTTGAACTATTGTTGTATATGTGATTGTATCACCTACTGCAACAACCGGCTGACTTACTGATTTTAAAACATTTAAACCGGGTTCATTAATTTCTGTTAATGTCGTATTACTTGTTGTTGTTTCTGTAATAGGCGGCTCTGTTTCACTTACAGCAAATGTAGCTGTAACGTCTACAAAGTTAACAATCGTTCCCCCCTCAGGTATGCTCGTAACCACTTCCTGATATGTGACAAGTACAAAATCATCTACAGGGATATCTGGAACTGTAAAGCCAATGAAAGGATCTAATCCTGGTGCCGGCACCCCATTTATGCTCACACTTCCCGGTACAAATGCTACACCGGCGGAAGTTGTATCTATAAATTTAACATTCGTTGCTGCCACTGTACCGAAATTAAAGATTAATACATCATACGTTAATATTTCTCCAACCGTCGCTACCTCTTTATCGACTAGTTTTAATGGAAATATAGACGCTATATTAATTGTCGTAACGACTAAATTCGTTAATATCGTTTCCGTAATTGGTGGTTCCTGCGGATTTGGTTGTGAAGTAAATGTAACATCTGCATCATTTAATATGACTTCATTATCTGGAATCTCCGTAATCGTCACTTGGAACGTCACAGCAATATTTGCACCTGCATTTAATAACGGACTAACTGGAAATCCTGTTTCTGGATTTAAGCCAAGTTGCTGCGCCCCACCTATCGTTACACTATTTGCTACAAATATCGTTCCTTCTGGTATGACATCTTGAAAGAACACATCTGTAACTGGTATAATTCCTACGTTTGAAATTAGCACAGTATACGTTAATACATCCCCAACCGCTCCAGCAGCAACATCAACTGTTTTTGTTGCTGTTACTTCACCAGGAGGAGGTAACGGTATCGTAACTACTGTCGTATTACTTGAATTGGTTGTTGTTACAGGGGGCTGTAAAGGATTTAATAAAAAAGTAGCTGTTGCAGATGCCGTGTTTAATACGGCTCCGCGCGTGGATGGCGCAACTACTGTTACTTGGAACGTTACAGTCAATGATGTTCCAGCAGCAATATTAGGAAGCGTAAAACCTATATTTGGATCAAATCCAGGTTGAGGCGTTCCATTTATCGTTACGCTATTTGCTACAAATGTTGTTTCTGGAGCAATTGAATCAATGAAGGAAACATTCGTTGCTGTTACTGTGCCGTTATTTCGAATGACTACAGAATACGTGTAAGTCTCTCCAAGTGCAGCTTGTTGTACAGATGAAGATTTTTGTATATTTAATCGAGCAGTGTTTACTTGCGTCACAACGAAATTACTATTCGTAACAGTCGTTATTGGAGGGTTTGCTGGATTTATAAGAAAACTTGCAGTAACGTTCGATTGGTTTCTTATATTTCCACCGCTCGGAACACTCGTCACTGTAACTTGAAACGTAATCGTAGATGTTTGCCCGACCGGAATATTTGGTACTGGGAAACCTACCATAGGATTCGCGCCTTGCTGAACAACTCCATTTATCGTCACACTATTTGCTACAAACGCAGTACCAGACGGAATTGGATCTTGAAAAATAATATTCGTTGCAGGAACAGTTCCTGTATTTTGAATAAGAATCGTATACGTTAACGTATCTCCTACTCCTGCTTGTGGTGTATTTACACTCTTCATTACATTAAGTGATCCTACATTCACTCGCGTCACAACAATGTTACTAATCGTTACAATTGTAACTGGTGGCTGGAGAGGACTTACTTGGAAATCAGCAGTTACATTCGCATTATTCGGAAGAACTCTATTTGGTGGTACACTCGTAATCGTCACTTGAAAAGTAACTGTTACCATCCCTCCTACCGGAATGTTAGCAAGTGGAAATCCAATTATTGGGCTTAAACCTGGTTGAGGCGTTCCATTTATCGTTACACTATTTGCTACAAACGTTGTTCCAGATGGAATCGGATCAACGAATGATACATTTGTCGCTGCTACTGTTCCACTATTTTGTATACGAATTGTATACGTTAGCGTATCTCCTACACCTGCTTCAGTAGCACTTACACTTTTTATTACATTTAGCCCTGAAGAATTCACCACTGTATTAACAGTATTACTTGGCACCGTTACAGTAATTGGTGGCTCTGTTGGATTTACAAGAAAATCTCCAGTTACATTCGCATTATTTACAACATTATTTCCTTGAGGAATTTCATCAATTAATACTTCAAACGTAACAATTACACTCGCGCCAGTAGGCAAATTATTTAATAAGAATCCAAGTTCTGGATCTGCCCCTTCTTGTAAAACACCATTAACAACTACACTGTTTTCAATAAATAATGTCCCTTGTGGAATTGAATCTTGAAAAAATACATTTGTAGCTGGTACACTACCTGCATTTATGATTTCAATTGTATATACTAAAACATCCCCTACCGTTGCAACATTCGTATTCACTGATTTCACAACTTCAAAGTTCCCTGATTGTACTGTTGTATTCACAATGTTACTCGGAACATTGATTGTTACTGGTGGTTCACTCGGGTTCACTTGAAAACTCGCTGTTACATTTGCTTGATTTAAAATATCTTCATTTTCTGGATCCTGTACAATTAATACGTCAAATGTGACTACAACTGTTTGAGCCGCAGGAATATTCGGAAGAGAGAATCCTGTATTCGGATTCAAACCACTTTGCGATACTCCATTAACGGTTACAGAATTTGCAACGAAAGAAACCGCTGAAGAGATAATGTCTTGGAAAAATACATTTGTTAACGGAACGTTTCCTGTATTTTGAACGGCAATTGTGTATGTTAAAGTATCCCCTACTGCCGCTTGCGTTGTATTCACTTCTTTTATTACATTTAAACCGCCTGTATTAACTTGTGTCACAACTGTATTCGTTTGTCTATTAATCGTCACTGGTGGTTGATTCGGAATAACGACGAAATTAGCAGATACATTTCCACGATTCGCAATCGTACCTCCTGATGGCGTAGATGTCACTCGGACTTGAAAACGCACTGTCCTACTTCCACCTGGAGAAATATTTGCTACCGCAAACCCAGTCGAAGGATTTGCTCCTGGTTGTGAAACCCCATCTACAGTTACACTATTTGCGATAAAAGTTGTTCCAATTGGAATTGGATCTTGAAAAATAACATTTGTCGCAAGTACATTTCCGGCATTCTCAATTGTAATAGTGTACGTAAGAACGTCATTCACTGTCGCAAAAGCTCTATCCACTGCTTTTCTCGTTCTTATATCAGCTACATTAATTGTAGTAAATACAGTGTTACTTGTCGCCTGTCCTGAAATTGGTTGTTGACCAGGTACTGGAGTAAAGTTAAATGTTACACTCGCACGATTTGGAATTGGATTTACAAGCGGATTAGATGTTACTCGAACTTGAAAACGCACTACCGTCGTTTGCGAAGCATTAATACTTCCTAGATTAATACTACTTGCTGGATTTGCTCCTGGACGTGCTACCCCATTTACCGTGACACTATTTGGAACAAATGTTGTGCCACCAGGGATACTATCAACAAAAACAACATTATTTGCAGTGACATTTCCATTATTCGTCACATTAACTGTGTATGTTAATACATCATTAAGGGTTGCTGTCTGTAAATCTACAGATTTTTGCATACTTATAGTTGCTTGATTCACTGTCGTTTGTACTGAATTTGAAGAAGACATACTTGTAATTGGTGGACTACCGACGAAAGGACGGAATTGATATGACACCATTGCGCGATTCGGAATAGGATTTGGGTTCGGAAACGATGTTATTCGCACTTGAAATGTAACAACTCTTTGCGCGTTAGTTGGGATTGTGCCTAAATTAATTCCATTAGCAGGGTTCGCATTCGGCTGTGTTACTCCACCTACCGTTACACTACCTGTAACAAACGTCGTTCCGTTCGGAATACTATCTTGTAATATAACATTTTCTGCACTTCCCGTACCTGTATTAGGAACTGTAATTGTGTAGGTAAGAATATCTCCAACTCCTGCAACTGTTCTATTGACCGATTTAACAGGATTAATAATTGGCCCCGTTGCATCAATTTGAACCCCAAAACCAGCTGCAGCATATCCATCTCCATTAGTAACGAATCGAACCGTTGCTGACGTTTGATTATTTACTAATGATGCAGAGGCATTTACATTTGTAATATCCCACCCTTGTCTTCGGACGGCTAAAGCTATCCCTAAAGGCTGATTCAAATCTCCAAACGTTCCAGTTGTATCTAACTCTCCAATATCGTTACAAATTTGTGACTGAAAAAAATTATTTGCGGGGTTTCTCGGGCCGGATAATGCAACTGTAGTATTTGCATTCGGTCCAAAACGAAGTTGATCTCCAACAATGTTAGAATCACCTTCTTGAGCAGTTACGAGCACCCGTCCTGTTACAGCTCCTGTGGCTGGAGTAGCAAATCCTGAAATAGTAGCATCCACTGGTGGTGATGAAGCATCGATAATTTCTTGACCTGCATAAACTGATAAATTCCGAAGTGGCAAACTAGCATTTTGATACACAACCTCAAGCGTCCATCCAGCCGAACGACTAATAGTTGGATCAGATGAAGTTCTTGCAGCTGGCACAGCCCCGGTTGTATATGTGCCTGCCCCACCCGCACTAACAAGATTCGTTACATTGGCAGAGCGCGCATAATAAAACTGATTCCCTACTGAACCTTGCTGCGCAGTAGCAGGATCTGGCGTAACAGAAAAAGTCCCAGCCGGTGTTGTAAATGTAATATTATCATTTAAAAACGGTAAAACATCTTCCGTATCAGTCCGGAAAGTACCAGCCCAAACTAATTCTGCATATAACACACTACTTCCCGCTGGAAGATTTAAAATTGCACTTGAAGAATTCAATTGCCATTCATCTGTTGTCCCTACCGGGAATCCTGGTACTTGTAGCGCTGTATTTACTGTCGTAAACACAGCAAGTGTACCAAAAATATTACCTGGTGCAGGTGATGTAGGGCTAAGCCCTAACGTATTCCCAGTGAACGTGACGGCACCAGGTACTGTTGTTGTAAAACGATTTATAAAAGGCACACAATCATCTCATTTCAATTATAGTAAAAAGTGCTCTATACTATAAAATGTAGACAAACTATGCAATGTACTTTGTCCAACAAAATTCCGCACATACGAGAGGAGCTTACTACACTATGCGCTATGTTATCGTAACAGGAACTTCACAAGGTTTAGGTGAGGCAATTGCCGCACAATTGTTAGAAGAAAACACGAGTATCATCTCTATTTCTAGAAGAGAAAATAAAGAGCTTACGAAACTTGCACAGCAATATAACAGCAATTGTGTTTTCCACTCCTTAGATCTTCAAGATGTACATAATTTAGAAACGAACTTTAACGAAATCATTTCATCCATTCAAGAAGACACTGTATCATCTATTCATTTAATTAATAACGCTGGTACACTCGCACCAATGAGACCAATAGAAAAAGCTGAAAGCGAACTACTCATTACGAATGTTCAAATTAATTTACTTGCACCGATGATCCTTACCTCCACTTTCATGAAACATACGAAAGACTGGAAAGTAGATAAACGTGTTATAAACATTTCATCTGGTGCAGGGAAAAATCCTTATTTCGGATGGGGCGCTTATTGCACGACGAAAGCTGGTGTAAATATGTTTACACAGTGCGTAGCAACCGAAGAAGCAGAAAAAGAATATCCAGTAAAAATCGTCTCTTTTGCACCTGGTGTTGTTGACACAAGTATGCAAGCACAAATTCGTGAAACAAATAAAGAAGATTTCATAAATTTAGACCGCTTCATCGCACTAAAAGAAGAAGGAAAACTATTGTCACCTGAATACGTTGCGAAAGCAATTCGTAACTTACTAGAAACTGAGAATTTCCCGCAAGGTGAAGTCATTCGAATTGATGAATAACAAAAAGGCATGCTCTAATAGCGTGCCTTTTCATTTTATTTCTCTAAAAATATAAGTATAGACTCCGCAATTTGTTCATAACCAATTTCTTGATAAATTTTATTAGACGTAGGATTCGCTAGATCAGTATATAACGTAGTCGTCTTATACCCTTCATCTAACATACGTTGACTAAGTGCACCGACACAACTAGATGCATATCCTTTTTTCCGTTCTTCTTTCGGCGTATATACGAAATTAACTGTTATATTGTTTGTAGTCGGTCTCGTTTTTGCAGCTACAGATACAAGCTTCCCATCTACTTCTAAACCAAATAGACGACGGTTCGTAATTAATGTATGAGCGGTTTGGGTCGCTTCTTCTTTCGTAGTAGGCAAATTCACATCTTCGCAAAATTGATATATCCACTGTTCTATTAATGGTAGCTCATCACTACTTACTTCTCGAAATACTCCATCTCCGTTCCACTTTTTCTTCACTTGTTTTAATTCATATATACCTTGCTCCATTGCAACAGTAGTTTTCTTATTTTCTAACACTGCAATCTCTTCCGCTAATCTCTGTACCATTTTCTTATTACCAATCAATCCAGGAACATTTGGATATACTTCTGCTAATCTTTTTGCAAGTTCCACAATTTCCTCTTCCATCATTTCAGACGTAGCAACAATGATTTGTTTCTTCTCTTCTGTTTGAAGAAATACAACTTTAATTTCTTCTCTTTGTTTTGCTACTCCCATAAATATCGGTTGTTGAACCATTTGTAATACACCTAATATGAGATTATTTTCCTGCTCATTCTTTTCTAAAAATGGTGTAACCTCTTTTTTAAAAGTAAGAATCTCTTCATATACATGTAATTGAATCATCGACAATCTCTTCTCTCTATTTATAGTTTCATTAAGTATTGGCGATTAATTCATTAAATTCCTCTTTTACGATTCAATAATATTCGAAACTAACGTATTTAAATCATTTTCCGCTTGTAAAATTCTCTGTTTTTCCTTTTCAAATACCTCTTCTTCTTTTTGAAATGACTCTTTTCGATTGTTAATCATGCGCTCCATTTCTTTTTTACTCGGTCCACCGTATACATTTCTTTTTTGTATAAAAGCTTCTGGTGATACAATTTCTTCCCACTCTTTTTCTAATAATTTTATTTTAAATTTTTCTTGTAAGTATATATTTACATCTTTTACATGTAATTCATGCAGCTCTTTTTTTTGCTCCAATGACATATTCGCAATAACACTCGCTGCATGATGCGCATGCCGAAATGGAATGCTATAGTTTTTTGTTAAAACATCTGCGAAATCAGTTATCGTAATTGCATGTTTATAAGAACGACTCTTCAACGTTTCTTCTTCTACTTTCATCGTTCGAATAACTGCATTCATAATACAAAAAACACGAATGGTCTTTTCAATCCCTTTATATAAATACGGCTGCAGGTCATCTTCCGTATCGACAATATCACCAAATGGAGTATTATGAATCATTTGAAATACTGTAAATGCTTCTCCTAAAGCACTACTCGTAATCGCACGGGCGTGTTCAATGGAAACTGGATTTCGCTTTTGCGGCATAATGCTACTTATTTGTACATATGGCTTTGCGACAGTAATACCATCATATTCTTTCGTCGCTAATAGTAAGAAATCATGGATCCATCTACTCGTATTCGTCATAATTACCATAAGTAACGAGCTAACTTCTAATAAATAATCCGCTCCAGCAACAGCATCATATGAGTTCTCAATTACATTTGTAAACCCAAGTAAATTGGCAACTCGCTCTCGTTTAATTGGGAAACTTGTTGTAGAAAGAGCGGCAGCTCCCATTGGAGATTGGTTTAAAAGTTTGTACGTTCGTTTCATTCGTTCTAAATCTCTTTGCATCGTATCATAAATCGCTAACGTATAATGACCAAATGTTGTGGGCTGTGCTGGTTGTGTATGTGTATAAGCTGGCATAATCGTTTCCTTATGATCATCGGCAAGTTGTAATATACTTTCTTGCAATAATAAATGATGTTCCATTAATCGTAATACATATCTTCTTAAACTCATGCGATACATCGTTACACCCATATCATTTCTACTTCTACCAATATGCATATTACTTACAAAATCGCTTTTCGCTTCTTGAGAAATTAAATGTTCCACTAAAAAAAAGAGATCTTCATGCCGCTCTGTATAGAGCAATTGCTCTTCTGGAATTCCCTCTACCTTTTTTAATGCGTGTAGTATAACTTTAGCTTCTTCCTTTTTCATTAAATTTTCTTCAGTCAGCATCGTGATATGCGCTTTATGCACTTGAAACATATCTTTCAATAAGTAATTTCGCTGAAAATGAAATACATGTTGTAATACGCAATCTACATATGTTTTTCCAGGGAAATCAGCGCCTTCACTCTTTATAAACTCTTCTTTACTTTGTTTCATCACCTTTTCCCCTCTCACCTAAGTATTACTACCCATCATACCCAGAGATAGGAAAAAAGTGCTTGTACATAAAGTGAAACTTTAATCAGTGGGGGTTTTCTTCATTCTCCCACTGATTATTAGTTGAACCAATCGGGCTTTTACGGGCAGTCGATCCCCCACCTAACTTCTTTGCTTCAGCTGAATTTTGAGGTGGGGGTCTTACTGCCCATTAAAGCGGGATAAAAATAAACTCGGTGCTCTCTGCACCGAGTTTACTTAATAAAAGTCGCATCATACTTATCACTTTGCAGCACTTGGAAATGTAAGTTCGCTAAATGTTTCCGTATTTCTGCACTGTCGTCCTCATTTAAATTATTTGCTAAAAACACTATTTCTGTACAATTCCCGCGTTTATCCATCGCATAAACTGCTTTTGTAACTGTCCATGGCGTATAGCCATTTTTTTGCCCTGCATGTCTAAATGTTTTACGATATTTTTTAGCACTCATATCTGTTTCAACGATATTCGCCCACACTTTTTCTTCGGCTTCTGTTAGGCCACCTTTATGATTTGCCTTTTGAAGCAGTACCATATAATCGTTTGCAGAAGCTGCTGGTAATCGATCTGACCAAATTTTATCGTAACGTTCCTCTAAATAAAGAGGAATTTCCTTCTGTAATAATGGCCCCTTCTTCTTTAAGCGTTCATGTATAATCATCGCATATTCACGATATTGCTCTTGAGACATCTCTTTTAACTTTTTCTCTATTTTATATTTCGGAACATGTAATTCTTTATGCAAATATCCAGGGATGTATAAAGATGAAACAATCGGAAATAGCGGCTGATGTGCTGGAAGCGATAAACTTTGTAAATTACGATTAATATTATCTAATCCTAACACTTCCATCAAATATTCAGCATTCGCATTCGAACTAAACTTAACCATTCCTTTTGCCACTTCTTCTAAAGAAACTGCCCCTTCTGTTATCTTTTCTGTCTTTTGCAAATACCTTTGCCATCTATCTTGTGCACCGCCATCTGTATTCGGCACATAATAACGATTTATATCATTAATGGAAACGAAACTAGACGGATCAATTTTCCCTTCCGTAACTTGTTTCGTATATTCAAGCGCCACAATTAACTTCATCGTACTAGCAACTGGCAATACAACATTTGGATTTACAGAATAAACAACTTTATCATTTCTCTTCACGAGAAGGGCACTATTTTTTTCATCTTTATGTTCTTCAATAAAGGATGCGATATACTGTGCATCATCATTATTTGAACTCCACACTTTTTTCACTAAAAAATTACCCGATATTAGCAAAACGAAAATACCCACAATCACTGCGCATACTATAGTTTTTTTCAAGTAAAATTCCTCTCCTATTGTATAACTCTTCTCTATCTATCTCTTTCAAACAAAATAATGGAGATGATTATTTTAGTAATCATCTCCATTATTTTAACTTGTATTCTCCTATTATGTCTACGTCATAATTTTCACGAAGTCTTCGAGAAATTTTTTATAATGTAATGACCAACCAATTCGCACCCAATTCTTTAAGGATTTTGCATCAGGTTGAGGACGAAAATCAGCAATACTTTCTCCTTTTGCAATCCCTACTGTATCTACATCGACACGGCGGTATACATAGTCCAAAATAGACGGATTTGCCGCAACCATCATTGTGACAACGTCATGCACTGGACTTCCTTTTATTTTCGGATTTAGCTTTCTATAAGCTTTATAATAATACGTAAAAATCGGTTCAATTAATTTATTAAAATTCGTTTTAGAATGTTTCGTAATGTAATTCACCATCTCTGGCGTAATAATTGCTTCAGATGTAACGTTAAGTGGCACTAATGTCACATTCTTGGCGTTTTGCATAACTAATTGTGACGCAATCGGATCACCATGAAAATTCGCCTCTGCAACTGGTGTAACATTTCCAGGCATTAAGAAAGAACCACCCATTATATAATATTCTTTCACATACTTCATCATCGGCTTTTCTAAAATAAATGCTGTCGCTAGTGTCGTTGACCTGCCTGCATCGACAATGATTAATTCTCCTTTATATTTTTCAAGAATATCAAAAAAAGCACAAAAAGGTTTTATATTTGGTGAAAAAGCTTTTGGAGGTTTAATTGGCCCTAAACCGTCTGCCCCATGAATTTCTGGATAATACGTTGTAACATCTCCGGATAAAGGAATTTTCGCACCATTAATAACAGGTATATCTTCCCGTCCTGCCATTTGTAGCAAATATGCTGCATTACTTGTCGCCTTTTCTTGTGTTACATTTCCATATCCGGTTACAACACCAACAATATCAATATCAGGATGCATAATTCCGTACATGATGGCTAAAGAGTCATCAATTCCTGGGTCTCCCAAAAATAATACTTTTTTCATCGACCTCAACTCCATCCCCTCAATTGTTATTAATTTATGAATAACCTTACATATACAGAATAAAAAAGAATAAATTCACACAAAAAAACGTAGTCCTCTATAAGGACTACGTTCTTCCTCTAACCTATACTGTTTTTCTTCACAGCACTCATACTTCCAATGATATAAGCTATAAACGCAAAACAAATTGGGAAGACAACTGTATGTATACCGAACGGATTTGGATAGAAAAGATGAATACACATATATGAGCCTACCCCAACTAAAATAGAGGCAAGCGCTCCTGTTGCATTTCCTTTTCTCCAATATAACCCTAATACGATTGGCCAAATGAATGCTGCTTCTAACCCACCGAAAGAAAATAAATTTAACCATATTAAAAAATCTGGTGGTTTAATTGCTGCTGCATAAACGAGCAGCCCTACGATACCAGTAATCCACAAACTTCCTTTTCTAATCGTACTGTCTGCTGCATCTTTATTTATGTAATTTACGTATATGTCTTTAATAATTGATGAACTTACAAGTAACAATAACGAGTTTACTGTAGACATAATTGCTGCCATTGGCGCAGCTAAGAAAACTCCAGCTAGCCAAGGTGGCAACACTTCCATCGCGAGTAGCGGCATGACTTTATCCGGTACCGTTATACCCGGAAGTACGACTCGCGCAAATACACCTGTTAAATGCATACCAATCATAATTGTACCTACAACAACCGTTCCAATTATTAACGCTTGGTGCATAGCTTTTGAATTTTTATAAGACATGGCACGCACGCTAATTTGCGGTAACCCAACAACACCAATTCCAATTAAAATCCAAAATGATGTCACATATGATTTCGTTAAACTACCATCCGCTCCGAATGGTGTAATTAAATTTGGATTGATTTGAATAAGCTCCTGCATAATCTTTTCAATTCCACCACCAGCAATGACAGTAGCAATTAAAATGATTGTCGTTCCAACTAACATAATGATTCCTAATAACGTATCTGATAAAGCAACTGCACGAAATCCACCAATTAATACGTACACAAGTACAGAAAAAGTAAATAAAAATAGTGCTGTTGTATAAGATAGACCCGTTAGTGATTCAATTAATCGGCCACCACCGACCCATTGAGCTACTGTTGCTGAAAATAAGAAGATAATAATACATAACGCAGAAAGTATAACAACTGCTTTATTATTGTATCTTCCCTTTAAATAATCGATAAGAGTAATGGCTTCCATCTTCCTAGCGATAATTGCAAACTTTTTACCGATAACCGTTAAAACGATATACCCTGTTACAACTTGAATCGCAGATAATAATACCCATCCGAGGCCCATATTGTACGCAATACCTGGACCACCAATAAAGCTACTAGCACTACCGTACGTAGCAATCATTGTCATCGCTAATAATAAACCGCCAAGTTCACGCCCACCAAGAAAATATTCTTGTAAAAATTTATTATTAGCAGTCGCTTGTACGCGTCTTGAAGCATATACACCAATTAAAAATACAACGATAAACGAAATTATCATTGGAATGATTACATACCAATTCATCTATTATTCCTCACTTTTTTCTTCCTCATCGAGTGAAATATCTTGAAATACAAAACGAACAACTAAACTAAGTAAAATAACCATAACGATAAATCCAACGATACAGCTATAAAAAAACCATGCTGGAAAACCGAATACATATGTATATTCACTTGGATTTTTACTACCAAGCCCATAAGCAAATCCGTACCATATTATAAAATTGATAATAGCAAGTCCAAGACCAATTAACGCTTCTCTATGGGCAATTCGAAAGCGTGGATCATCATGATAATTCTTCATTTTCTCCCTCCTCTCACGATGTATTATTGTACCATTGTTCTTCTAGTTTTTCCTACTAGAAAGCAAAAACAAGCAGGATTTTTTATAATCATATAGAAGCTTCTCTTACATTACATATTTTTTACAATTGTAACACAAATGAAATTTGAATTTTCAGTATTTGTTAATTATGATTAAAATTAGAGGCTTTCCATCTAGTTCCCACATCCTTGATTTCGGAATAAACGCCGTCTCGTACTGCGTTTACATTATATTTTCAAGGGGGTTATACAATGAGTCAACTAGCTGTAAATCTTCATGAAAAGGTAGAAAAGTTTCTTCAAGGTACAAAAAAGTTATATGTGAATGGATCTTTCATTGAAAGCGCTTCCGGAAAAACATTTAAAACACCTAACCCAGCAACCGGCGAAACACTTGCCGTCGTTTCTGAGGCTGGTCGAGAAGATATTCATAAAGCTGTCGTTGCAGCTCGTATGGCTTTCGACGAAGGTCCTTGGTCTCGCATGAGCACTGCTGAGCGAAGCCGTCTTATGTACAAGTTAGCTGATTTAATGGAAGAACATAAAGAAGAGCTTGCACAGCTCGAAACATTAGATAACGGAAAGCCAATCCGTGAAACAATGGCAGCAGACATACCACTTGCAATTGAACATATGCGCTATTATGCTGGCTGGGCTACGAAAATCGTTGGTCAAACAATTCCTGTTTCTGGTAATTACTTTAACTATACACGCCATGAGGCTGTTGGTGTCGTCGGTCAAATTATTCCTTGGAACTTCCCACTTCTTATGGCAATGTGGAAAATGGGAGCAGCGCTTGCTACAGGATGTACAATCGTTTTAAAACCTGCAGAGCAAACTCCACTATCCGCTCTATACTTAGCTGAATTAATTGAAGAAGCTGGATTCCCGAAAGGTGTTATTAATATCGTTCCTGGATTCGGTGAATCAGCTGGACAAGCTCTCGTTAATCATCCACTCGTTGATAAAATTGCATTTACTGGTTCTACTCCAGTCGGTAAACAAATTATGCGACAAGCATCTGAATCATTAAAACGCGTTACACTTGAGTTAGGCGGTAAATCACCAAATATCATCTTGCCAGATGCTGATTTATCTCGCGCGATTCCTGGTGCACTTTCTGGTGTTATGTTTAACCAAGGACAAGTATGCTCTGCTGGATCACGCTTATTTGTTCCGAAGAAAATGTATGATAATGTCATGGCTGATCTCGTCCTCTATTCTAAAAAACTAAATCAAGGTGTCGGTCTTAACCCTGAAACAACAATCGGTCCTCTCGTTTCCGAAGAACAACAAAAACGTGTAATGGGCTACATTGAAAAAGGGATTGAAGAAGGCGCTGAAGTACTTTGCGGAGGAGGCAATCCATTCGATCAAGGCTACTTCGTTTCTCCTACAGTATTCGCTGACGTAAATGACGAAATGACCATCGCAAAAGAAGAAATTTTCGGTCCAGTTATTTCTGCAATACCTTTTAACGATATTGATGAAGTAATTGAACGTGCAAATAAATCACAATTCGGCTTAGCGGCTGGTGTGTGGACAGAAAATGTTAAAACAGCACATTATGTTGCAAGTAAAGTACGTGCTGGTACAGTATGGGTAAACTGTTATAACGTCTTTGATGCAGCATCTCCATTCGGAGGATTTAAACAATCTGGTCTTGGTCGTGAAATGGGATCTTACGCATTAAATAACTATACAGAAGTGAAGAGTGTTTGGCTCAACTTAAATTAACGAAAAAAGAACCTGGCCTATCCGGTCAGGTTCTTTTCATTATGTATTCATTTAAACTTGCAATCCCCCGCTCACATTTAATACTTCTCCTGTAATATAGGATGCGTACTCTGATGCTAAAAAGGCCGCTGCGTTCGCAATATCTTCTGGCGTTCCAATTCTACCAACCGGAATCGCGCCAACCATCTTTTCTTTCACTTTATCTGGTATCGTTTTTGTCATATCTGTATCCATAAATCCTGGGCAAATCGCGTTACACGTAATGCCGAAACTTCCAACTTCTTTCGCTGCCGTTTTCGTTAAACCTACAACGCCTGCCTTCGTAGCCGCATAATTCGCTTGACCTATGTTTCCTTCTCTACTAATTGAAGATATATTAATAATGCGTCCATACCCTTGTTGTCTCATGTAAAGAAGCGCTGGCTGCATACAATAAAAAACACCTGTTAAATTTACTTGCAGTACTTGTTCCCATTCCGGTTTCTCCATTTTATGTAACATAGCATCTCGCGTAATTCCTGCATTATTTACTAAAATGTGCAGTGTACCAAATGTTTGGACAGCGTATTCAATTAAGGACTTCGCATCATTTTGATTACTCACATCACAACGATACTGCTTCACTTCATATCCTTCATCTGATAACTCACGTGTCGTTTTTTGTAGCTTCTCTTCATTTACATCGCTAATTAATACTTTAGCCCCTAGTTTTGCATAAACCCTTGCAATCTCTTTTCCAATTCCCTGTGCAGCTCCTGTTACTACAGCTGTTTTCCCATTTAAAAACTCCATCCCTATCCCCCATTTCTATTACTTATACTGTATATTTCGGCTCTTTGCTTCCCAATTCCTCTTTGTATAAAAAAGTCTATTTGTGTCAAACTAACTTTGCAACGTCGCATAAAACACAAGGAGATTGTGTCGAATGAACAAAAAAAATTTCAAGCAAAACAAAGCTGCTGATGGCATTGATGTTGAGTTCTCTCGTGAACTCGCTGACCACAATGACTTAGAAGCAAACGCACGTGCAAATGCCGCTGATGCACGTCAAAAACGCCAGTCAATAGAGAAATAAGGAACGCACAACCTTATTCTTTTCAACAGGGACCTACTACCCAATAAAATAAACCGAGAGATATCCTCTCGGTTTATTTTCTATATTTTTTTATATAATGTGCCAAAGTAAGTAGCGGATATATATATGCATAGCTATGATAACGAATATAAAACCCACCTGGTAAACCTGTTCCGGTAGGATAGTGTTCATTATCATCAGGATTCGCAAGCAAATATGAAATACCTTTTCGAATAGCTGGTGTTTCTTCATCATGGTAAGAAATGAGAGCATCTAACGCCCATGCTGTTTGGGATGGTGTACTAAATGGTAAAGTAACGAACCTTTTTTCCACGCTACTGTGGCACGATTCCCCCCACCCACCATCTTCATGCTGTATATGGTCCAGCCATAAAGCTGCTCTTTTCATTGATGGATTGCTAGATGGAATTCCGAGTGACCGTAAACCAGTCATAACAGCCCACGTACCATATATATAACAAATCCCCCATTTCCCATACCATGATCCATTTTCCTCTTGCACATTCATTAACCAATTTATCGCACTTTGTTTTTGTTTCTCAGGCAATTCATTTTGCGCGTATGTCCCGAAAAGCTCTAACACTCTTCCTGTAATATCTGGTGTGGAAGGATCTGTAATCATATCGCTTGCATTTTCGATTGGTAAATTTGCTAATAAATTGCTCGTCACACCTTTTTCAAACGCTCCCCAGCCACCATCATTATTTTGTAACCCTTTAACCCAATTGACCCCTTTCTTCCAAGCATTATCTACATTTTCGTTCCCTCTACTTCTTGCCAACGCTCTTAGCACAGCTGTTGTATCATCGACATCTGGAATTGTCGTATTCACATCCGAAAAACCCCAACCGCCTGGAGTCAGCGCCGGAGCATGTACGCTCCAATCAGCTTTTTTTGTATGCTGTTTTTTTAATACATACGCTGCTGCATGTTGAATCATCTTATTATCTTTCGAAGCGTGGGCCTCTTGTAACGTATAGCTGAGTAAAGCCGTATCCCATACAGTTGAAGGAGAATTTTGCAAATGATTCCCTCTTTCCATCTTCCATATATAAGATGTTATCCCTGCTATAGCTTTTTGAATCATTGATGATTGAAGAGAATGTCCTAACGCGAGTAAAGCATAAATCATATAAAATGAGGCAGTTGCGTAACTATATAACGTTCCATTTTCATCGATACGCTCTTTCATAAAACGTTCGACTTCCTCATATCCTTTATGGTGTAAAGAAAGTGGATACGATATGATTTGTTTTACATCACTTAATAACGTTTGAAACAACGGAGACCGCTCCTCCCGAAACCATTTCCCGCCCCCGCCTGCGATATGATTTAAATTTGGCAGTAACTTTTTTCCTACTCGAAATCTTTTATTTAAACACACCATCATCGGAATTAAATGGATACGTGCTGAGCTACTCAATTCAAATATACTTAGGGGTGAATCATTTTGCAGAAACATAATCGGTGTTGGCAAATGAAAGAGCGAAGGGTATTCATATTCTCCATGAATTGCTAATAAAAACTTCGTCATAAAATGAGCACGCGCCACGCCTCCACGTTCCTTAATAAACATTTCGGCTCGCCTCATATTCGCATCTTCTTTTGTATATTTTTTTGAAGCTAGTAAGGCAGCATAAGATTGAATTGTAGCAGATAAATTGCCACCCACTTCATCTTCATACAATTTCCATGTTCCTTCATTTGTTTGAAGTGATGCTAATCTTTTTACAAACGGTTCTATCTCTTTATCTCTACCTAATAATTTTAATAAAAAAATCATATGGCAATCTGTTAATGGTGCTCCTTCAAAGCAAAACTGCCACGTACCATCTTGCCGTTGCATCGTTTGAAGTGCAGTTGTTCTTCTCGCTATTTCTTCATGCACTTTTTCATATAATAACAAGTTACTCACCCACCCTTTCGAAATCCGTATAACGATATTCAAAAAGGTAGCTAAATATGTATGAAAACAAAGAAAAACAGAACATATAAAATGTTCTGCTCATAAGCAATATCCCACTCCGACAATAATCCCTACTAAAGCACCGACTACTACTTCATACGGTGTATGCCCGACAAGTTCATTTAACTTCTTATATTCTGTTTGTCTACCGTGAAAGAACTCATTCAATATTTTCGCTTGTTTACTAACTGCAAGTCTTACTCCTGAAGCATCATACATAACAATTATTGCAAAGATAGCAGCAATAGCAAATAAGGTACTTTCCACACCTTCTACAACGCCAACACCTGTCGCAAGTGCTGTAACAGTTGAAGCATGAGAACTCGGCATCCCACCTGAAGCGAAAAACTTTGCAAAATCAAATTCACCCGTTTTGAATAATTTAAAGACTACTTTCGTTAATTGTGCTAGAAACCATGAAATTACAGCGGCCATAAGCGGATCATTATGTAAAATTGTTTCCACGTTCTCAGCTCCCTACTGACTATAATGGAAATCTATATAGTATCAGTATAAAGAAAAATGCGTAGAAAATACTACGCATTATGATACTTTTGCTGATTTATTTTTTATAAATTTCGGTTGTTTCTGCACTAAAAACTTTGTTTTCGCTATTGAAAACACAAATAATGCAACCCATATACAGAAAAATGCCATCATATGAGTAGATGTGAAATGTTCACCAAATACGAATACACCTAAAATTAAACTAATCGTTGGTGCAATATATTGTAAAAATCCTACCATATAAAGCGGAATAAGTTGTGCTCCTTTTGCAAAATAAAAAAGTGGTAAAGCTGTAACAATGCCCGCTCCTATTAATAGTAACGTCGATGACATGGAAATAGATCCAAATGAACCGAATCCATGCGCTCCTGTCATAACGAGATAGATAATCGCAAACGGCGTCACTAACATCGTTTCCATCGTAAGACCAATTGTCGCATCATAGTTTAACAATTTTTTTGTTAATCCGTATAATCCAAATGAAAAGGCAAGTGATAAAGAAACCCACGGAATAGATCCGAAACGGACTGTTAAAATGATAACCCCTATTCCAGCTAAACCAACTGCAACATATTGCCAAAAGTTTAACTTTTCCTTTAAAACGACTGTACCAAGTAAAATACTAATAAGCGGATTAATATAATATCCAAGACTTGCTTCAATGACATGATTATGATTAACGGCCCATATGTAGACAAACCAGTTTCCGCTAATCAAGACTGAAGCTATTGTTAATGACATTAATAATTTAGGTCGTTTAAAAAGATTCACGAACTCCCCAATAAACTGACGAAACCTCTTCGTAACACCTAACACAAGTAACATAAAAACGAACGCCCAAACGATGCGGTGTGCTAATATTTCATCTGCTGGAACTTCCTCAACCCATTTCCAATAGATTGGTAGGATTCCCCACATCGTATAAGCACCAGCCGCATATATAATTCCTTTTTTTTGCTGTGCTGATTGACTCCCCATCTTCCCTTTTCTCCTCTTCTCATTTTTCTCCATTATACGGTCCCGCATGCTCACTTTACCAATAATCAATCTGCAATTCTTTCGACATTTCTCATACAGCAAAAAGTAAACATACTGTTATAACGACAAGTAACGGTATACCGAAAACAAATTTCTTTTTATGTGTTTTATGGTGAAACATATACATACCAATCCAAGCACCAACTGCGCCTCCAGCTACCGCTGATAAAAACAACGTACTTTCTGGCGTTCTCCACTGTTTCTTCTTCGCTTTTCGTTTATCAAGCCCCATAAGGCTAAAAGCTATAACGTTAATAATAATAAAATAAATCCATTTCATCGCTTTCTCTCCCTATGAAAAATTCGCTTAATGGTAACATGAAAAAACGATGGAAACAACTGAAGAACACTTTTTATTAATTAGTTACCTTTATATTTAAATAACCAACTAAAATCGCAGTTACAGCAATTAAATAGAAAGATATTATGAGCAGAATCTTATATTGCATTCCCTTCATCCACTACCATATCATCGAAAAAACTTCTCTCAATCTCTTTTTCATCGAAATGAAGAACTACAATTAGTCCTACATATAAAGAAACGAAATTTAGAAACCATTCCCCATTATCATCTTTCTTAGCTAAACATTTAAATATCTCTTGAAATTGCATACGTTCATCTGCAACAACAACCGGGCGCACACCAAAATATTTCAATACGAAATGTAGGTTCAGCTGCACGGATAATGATAAAATATATTTTAATATCTCCTTATACTCCGCACTATCTTTTTGACTATACAACTTCACAAGCTTTTGATGTAAAGTAGAAATCGATAATTCTTCGTTAGTCACTTTAGTTGCTTCTATCGTTTCAATCATCTTTTTCATATTCATTACATTCACCCCTTCTGCAAAAAAACAAAAGCCAAAGCGTATTTATTTTATAATCAGCAATAATTGAGTATTTCTCATCTCTCGTTCTTCTTCACTAACCAAATCATACTTTTTTAAAAGATGAAAGATATCATTTAATATTTCCTGTGAATGATTCCCTCGCGAAAATACCTTTAACTCTTTAAAAATCACTTCCGGTAAAAAACTCTTTTGACTTTCAAGTTTACTCATTACATCTTCCATAGAATGATCGATATTACACGCCATACTAAACTTCCCCCTCTATCCTCTATAAATAATATCCTCCGCTAACGATGTAAACACTTCTCCTACAAGAGACTCTTCATCATATACAGATGAACCGTTATTTTCTTCTCGTCTTGCAAAAGGTATTTGTGCAATCACTTCTGTTTGCAATTGTTCTGCAAGCATTTCGCCGCCTCCTTTTCCGAAGAGATAATTTTTCGATCCATCTTATTCTTCATAATAAGCCATATTTTCTACAATTCCTAAAATCTCGTGTTTCGTATGTTTTGCCATAACACCTACTCTAGATGCTACGAATGAAGCTACGTTGTGTGGTGTTGTAACGATAATTTCTTGCGCCTGCGGGATCATTGCTGCAACATCAATAGCTACATCTCCTGTGCCAGGTGGTAAATCAAGAAGTAAATAATCTAATTCTCCCCAGTGCGTATTCGCAAGGAAATTTTGAATCCATTTATTTAACATCGGTCCGCGCCACATAACCGGGTTATTTCCTTCTGCAAAAAATCCCATCGACATAATTTTAACACCGTGACTTACAACCGGAATTGCCGTTTGATCAATCATCGTCGGTTTTTGATTCGTTTCCATCATAGCCGGAATGCTAAAACCATATATATCTGCATCTAATATCCCCACTTTTTTTCCCATACGAGCTAAAGCAGTTGCAAGGTTAATTGTCACTGTTGATTTTCCAACTCCACCTTTACCGCTCGTTACAGTAATAAATCGTACCCCTGAATCAAGGCGAAGCATGCTCGGCATTCCAGTTTCTGTTCTACTATTTTTCTTTAACTTCTCTGTTAGCGCAGCTCGTTCTTCTTGTGTCATAGAACCAAATGTCAAATCTACTTTAGATGCACCAATTGCCTGAAGAGACTCTTCCACATCTTGTTGAATTTTTGCCTTTAATGGACAACCTTGAATCGTTAGCACTACTTCAAGTTTAACCTCTGTTCCATTCATTTGTATATTTCTAACCATATTTAATTCTACAATACTTTTGTGTAACTCCGGATCCTCTACATGTTTTAATGCGTTCATTATTTGTTCTTGAGTAATCATAGAACTCATCCCTTCTCGTATTCGAATTTATATACAACATCTTCTTGGCGAAAAAGCTTATTATCCCCCACTAACGGGCGGGATTAATGCGACTATATCTCCAGCTTTTATCATCTCTTCATCCGTTACAAATTCTTCATTAACAGCCACCATCACTCTATCAAGCGATTGTAAGCAATAGCTTGCTTTGAGCCATTCTTTTAATTGCTGCACTGTCATTTCTTGTTTTTCTGAAATTATTAATTGATCCGATCCGATTTCCTCACGCAAATTTGCGAACAATAAAATTGTAATCATCTTCTCATTCTTCCTTCTTCGGTTTTCCTTCTGGATATGCCGTATTTTCAAGTTGATCTCCAATCCACATCGTCCCATCTTCCCAAAATTCTTTTTTCCAAATTGGGACGATTTGTTTTATACGTTCAATCGCGTATTCATTCGCTTCATACGCTACTTTACGATGCGGTGATGAAACTGCAATAACGACCGCAATATCCATGATTTCTAGCCGCCCTACACGGTGCTTAATTGCTACTTTTGCGTCCGGCCATTTTTCGTTAATTTCTTCACCAATTTTTGTAAGTTGTTTTACTGCCATCGGTTTATATGCTTCATACTCTAAATGTAACGTTCGTTTTCCTTTTGTTAATTCTCTCACCGTACCAATAAATGTTGTAATTGCACCTGCTTCTCTTCTTGCGACTTTATTCGTTACTTCTTCAACTACAATCGGTATATCTACAATCTCAAATAGCGCTTGTCCCATTAGAAACACCTCTCACTTTATAAAATGCCCAAGGCCATTCACTACCTTCGTTATCTTCCAGCAAAAGAACATCTACGAACATATCTTTTTTATAACCTCTCGTACCACCTGGAAGTACAATAAATATATTTGTCTCTGCTAGAGAAGAAACCGAGCTAGATTTATCAAACCCTGACGGATAAGCGATTAATTGCCCTTCGTTATATGTCAGTTTTGCTCGCACAAATCTGGTAAATGGATTTGGTTTTAGAAAATCTTCTCCTAATAACGCTTTTTCTCTTTTTACATGTGCTTTTTCACTAAACATATACGTCCGAATACAAGGTCTTACAAATAATTCAAATCCTACGTAACAAGCAGATGGATTTCCTGATAAACCAAATAATAACTTGCCATTTAATTGTGCTACAGTCGTAACACTACCTGGCCGCATTGCAACTTTATTGAAAAGAACCGATGCACCTAACTTTTCGTAAATAGCTGGTAAATAATCGTAATCCCCTACTGATACACCACCTGTTGTAATGAGCATATCCACTTGGCTTAACGCTTCTTTTACAGCTGTGAAGCATGTATGAAACTCATCGCTAAACTTCCCAAAATATTTTACTCTTCCGCCCGCTCTTCGAATTTGAGACAATATCATATACGTATTACTATTTCGGATTTTCCCTGGCTGTAATGAATCATTTACATCCAGTAATTCACTACCAGTCGCTAACAATCCAATTACAGGCTTTCTTGCCACTGGTACCTCACTATATCCAAACGTAGCAAGAAGAGCTGAAATACCTGGATGAATGTATGATCCTTTTTTTGCAAGAACCGTTCCTTTACGAGCATCTTCACCTTGAAAAGAAATATTGTCACCCGTTTTGAATGATCGCTTCACTTCCATATAATTGTTGCCAGCTTCCTCATATTGACGAGTCAGCTCTAACATAACAACCGCATCACACCCATTCGGAATTTGCGCTCCCGTCATAATTCGAACCGCTTGAAACGGCCCTACTTTCTCGTGAAATATTGATCCCGCACCAATTTCACCAATTACTTCAAACACAATTGGTGTTTCATAACTTGCTACATTCGTATCTTCTGCTCTAATAGCAAATCCGTCATACGGTGAACGATTGAATGAAGGTACGTCATGGTCAGCTATTAAATCCTCCGCTAATATACGTCCGTAAGCTAATTCAATAGGTAGTAACTCCTTTAATCCCTCATTAGCAAATCCCATTACTTTACGAACAGCTTCTTCAACCGTAATTGGCACTCTTCTTTCCATTATTGACAACCCTTTCTATTAACCGAATACGCGATAATATAATTGTTTCGCTTTCGAAATATCATTTGTACCATGAATGAAAACACGACCATCTCGAAAAATAACGACGCGGTAATCATCTAGTTGGCAAGATAGTAAATACGGATTCCGATCTACTTCCCCCAATTTTTTTAATACTTTTTCTATATCGTCAAAATCGTACTTCCTATTTTCTACCGGCCTAATTTGCACTGTATTTCTTCCGCATAAAACAGCCACCTTCGTTTGGTTTTCGTATGATAAATAAGGATAAGTTCGATTCAAACCGCACGAGGGGCAATCTTCTGTTTTGATTTTCCCTAGTCTTATAAAATGGTTTTGATTACTCCATATATCAAACATGAAAAATGTTTTTCTAATTGCTGAGAAATCTCCGACTAAAATTTTGAGTGCTTCCGCCACTTGATATGCTGCGACGATTTGAACAGTCGGGCTAATAATTCCAGCGGTATCACATGTCACACCTGTAACAGGAACGTTCTTCAGCACGCAATGTAAACACGGTGTCTCTTGCGGAATAACCGTATGACTCATACCGTACGATCCAACGCAAGAACCATATACCCACGGGATATTATGTTTTTGTGATAAGTCATTTATTATAAATCGAATATCAAAATTATCTGTTGCATCAATTATTACATCTACATTTTTTAATAGGTCCTCCATATTTTCTGCAACTGCATCCATTACGAAAGCATGCATTTGTACTTCCGAATTAATTTGTTCTAGCCGGTCTTTAGCAGCAATTGCTTTCGGCATTTTCTTTCTCGCATCTTGTTCAGAGTACAATTGTTGCCTTTGTAAATTACTCCATTCAACGTAATCACGATCAATAATCGTCAATTTGCCAATACCTGCACGTACGAAACTTTCGGCACTTGCACTTCCTAATGCGCCTGCTCCTACAATTAACACATGTTTATTCCGAATTTTTTCTTGCCCTCTACTCCCAATTGGTTTGAACAACTGTTGTCGTGAATACCGCTCATCCATTACATATCCTTCCTCTCACGAACTCTATTTCATATTAGAATGTTGTTTTTGATAACAAGCAAAATAAGCAAATCCAACAAATCCAGCTCCCCCAATTACATTTCCGATAAAAACAGGAACAAAATTTCTAGCAAGATCCATCCACGTCAGATGACCTGCAAAAATAACTGCTGAAATAACAAACATATTTGCTACCACTTGCTGAAATCCAATCACTACAAATGCCATAATCGGAATCCAAATTCCGATTATTTTCCCGACAAAATCACTCGTCCCATAAGCGAGCCAAAGCGCAAGACAAACGAGCCAATTACAACCAATTGCTAAAATTAAAGTTCTCCCAAATGATTCATGTAATTTCCCTTCCGCTATCGCTACCGTTTTATTTAAATAATCTCCCTCTGTTAATCCGCCAAGATGACCGAAACAATACGCAACAAAAATAGCTCCCACGAAATTCATGAAAGTAATCCAAACCCAATTATTTAGTACACTTACCAATGTAATTTTCTTTGCATAAAGCGCCATAGAAAGTGACATCATATTTCCGGTAATTAATTCTCCTCCTGCTAATACGACGAGCATTAATCCAACAGGGAAAACCGCTCCTCCTAAAACATTGACTAAACTACCCCAGCGCTCAGGTAAATTACCTAAAACACGAATATTAAGCAAAAAACCTAACGAAATAAACGCTCCTCCTAAAAAACCGAGAATAAGCATTGCTGGCAACGTCTGACTTACTTTTTGAACACCGGCCTCAATTACAAGCTCAGCAATTTGTTCCGGTTTATGAAATGCCATTACTAATTCCTCCATTTTCTCCAAATAAAAAAGCAGCTTCAAAAAACCTCCTCAAAATAAAGGTTTTTGAATGCTGCTTAATTTCTCTGCACATCTTTTACAGAGATATCAATCATCACTTTTACTATAAAATAGAAAATCTACAAACGTTGCATACTTTCCATTTTGTATATACTTCCTCAAAGCGTCACTCTTATATATCAACCACCAATATGTGACATTTCAATTTTAGGCGATCTTTTTTTACTTGTATGACTTAAGCGTTCATCTGAATAACGATCTTCTCGGTTGTTCCATATATCACGTACGATATCTGTTATTTCCTCGTCACTGTATCCAGATCGAAGTAGTTCCCTCAAGTCATTTCCTTTAGAAGCGAACAAACAAGTATATAATTTTCCTTCTGCAGAAATACGTGCTCTCGTACATGATGAACAGAAGGAATCTGTTACTGATGAAATAATACCTATCTCTTCTTCATTTCCAATATAACGATAGCGAGTCGCAACTTCACCTGCATAATTTGCTTCTATCCGTTCTAATGGCATAACTTGATGAATGGCATCTACTATCTCTTGTTTCGAGACGACCTCTCTTAATTCCCAACCGTTATAATTTCCAACGTCCATATACTCAATAAAACGAAGAATATGCTTATTTTCCTTAAAGTATTGCGCCATCTGCAAAATATCTTGTTCATTTTTCCCTTTTTGAACGACCATGTTAATTTTAATTTTCATACCAACTTCAGCTGCAGCCTGTATGCCTTCCAGGACCCTTTGCACTTTGCTTCTATTACCATTCAAATAGAAAAACCGATCTTCTTCTAAGGAATCTAAACTAACTGTCACACGTGATAAACCCGCCTTATATAAATCAGGAGCAAACTTTTTCAGTAGTGATCCATTGGTTGTTAAACCGATATCCTCCACACCATCTATTTTATTAAGGCGCTCAATAAGCTGCGGAAGACCTCTTCGAAGTAACGGTTCTCCGCCCGTAATTCGTAACTTTCTTACACCTAAAGAAACAAAAATACGTGTTATCCTTTCAATCTCATCAAAAGATAAAATTTTATCATTAGACAAAAACGAATAATCAGGACCAAATATTTCTTCTGGCATACAATAACGACAGCGGAAATTACAGCGATCAGTAACAGAAATACGTAAATCCTTTAAAGGACGTTGTAGTTTGTCTAATGTGACAGATTTCATATTTATTGCCTCACTTTTACTTATTTTATATTTATAACACGCTCTGGATGCGTATATACATTTAATGATTGATTCCGAATAAACCCTATCGTAGTAATACCTAATTCTTCTGCTAGCTGCAAAGCCAATTCGGTTGGAGCTGATTTTGACAATATAATTTCACAACCGATTTTTGCAACTTTCAATAATATTTCCGAAGAAATACGACCACTAAATACAATGACTTTATCTTTTATAGAAATATTATTTTTTAAGCAATAACCGTAAATTTTATCTAATGCATTATGTCTACCGATATCCATTCGGCTTAAAATAATGCCATTCACATCACACAAAGATGCATTATGAACGCCACCTGTATGTTGAAACGTCTCCGCAGATTGCTGCATTTCTTTCATTAATCGAAAGCAGTCTTCTGCAGCAACCTGTACATGGACACCATTCATTTTTTTAGCGCTTAGTGCATCATTTGCAAAAACAAACCCTTGTCTACTCATACCACAGCATGAAGTAATATAACGTTTATTTTGCATTTGTTCGTAATACGGATTCACTTTTTTCGTTGTGACATGCACAAATCCTTCTTTCTCTTGTACCCATATGTCATCAATATCTTCATACTTCCGAATGATTCCTTCAGATGCTAAAAAGCCTATTACCATATCTTCTATATATTCTGGAGTACTAACCATTGTAACAAACTCCTGTCCGTTCATTTTAATCGTGACAGGAAACTCTGTTACAATACTGTCCTCTATATGTTTAAACGCCCCTTGTTCATAACGAAAGATTTCTCTTTCTACCTGTATCGGTTTCACGATCAGTATCCTTCTCTCACGTTATATTTTTATCAAAAACAAATACCGAAACTGCAATATCTTCTTCTACTTTCATATCTGAAAATAAATTCACTAATTTCGCTCCAACAAGTTCCTCCAAATGTTCACGGGAATTCGCAGCATACACTTCTTGAATCATTTTCGTTCTAGCCATATGAACCATTTCCGCACCGTCCATCGTACTTGAAATGAATTTTTCAGTAGGTGTTAAGTTTCCGTAAAGGGTCGCAATCGCCATATTTTCAGCAAAAACAGTATGAATTCGTTCTGGTCCTTTTCCGAAAAGTTCCTTTCGAAGTTTTCGTATCATATCATTAAATTCATGTACTTTTTTTGACATACAATTATACCTCCCAAAAATCCTCATTTTACTTTATTATATATTTTACCAAAATGACCCTTCCGCCCAAAATATTTCGTACAAACATTTGGGCGAAAAGATTCACTTCATGAAGATTATTCGTCTTTTAACCCTTTACCCATACCTTTTAAGAAATGAAGCCCAAACCCTATAGCACGGTTAATATCTGGGTCTTTCAATACTTTCATAAGGTCAAATACCCCTACTTTTTTATTACTCTCTAGATGTTCATTACCTTCTTCTAACCCTACTAATAAGCTACCTATTAGCTTTTTCGTAAGTTCTGGATCAAGTTCTGTTAAAGCACCCGCAGCACCCATCATATTATTAATTAAATTCGTAACAGGCTCACGAGTCACTTGGCCAAGTACAATCTTTGCGATCGGTTCTTTCGCCTTTAACATAGAATTTGCAGCTTCTAGCATTCCGATGTCATTTAATTCCCCAACAATATTAAACATTTGATTTAAAGCCTCTTCATTATTAGCTAGAAGCTCTTTTAAATCATCTAATTTTTGCTGTTTTATTTCTTCCTCAGTTAATTCTTGTTTTTGAATCACTTTTATAGGTGCAGCCATATTTTTCTCCTCCTACTTATCCGTTAAATGCACATACCCTGGACGTGCCCACTTACGATTTACCTCAATACCAGCTTGAGGATGACGTTTTTTGTTACGCGGGTTCGCTTTTGGCATCGGATTTGCGCCATCAACTTCTAGCACTTCCATACGCACTTTCGTCTGTTTATAAGCAGGTGTGTTCGTACGTACGTCCACAGCAGGACCTGTTAAGAAATTAATTGCTGTTTCATTATCTGTAGAGTTCATCGGTAAATATAACTCATTTTCTTTTACACGGTCTGTTACAAGTGCACGTAATTTTAATGCTCCAAAAGGAGAAACAAGACGAACTAATGAACCTGTTTTCACTCCACGTTCTTTTGCAAGTGCTGGAGAAACTTCTACAAACACACCAGGTACTTTCGTTTGAATACCTGTTGATTTATTTGTCATATTCCCTTCATGGAAATGCTCAAGCATACGACCGTTATTAATGTGAAGATCGAACTCCGCTGGGAATTCAGCTGGACGTACCCAGTCAGCAATCGCAAAACGAGCTCTTTTATCTGGGAAGTTAAATCCATCTTGGAACAGAAGTGGTGTATTCGTTCCATCAAAACTTCCCCAATGGAAACTATTCCACCCTTCAAGTACTTCATAGTTTGCTTGTGAGAATAGTGGTGATAAACTTGCCATTTCAGCAAAAATTTCACTTGGATGGCTATAATTCCAGTTTGCACCTAATTTATTCGCAATCTCCTGCACAATCCACCAATCTGGCTTCGCATCTCCAAGCGTAGGAAGAACTTGATACAATCTTTGTACACGACGCTCTGTATTTGTGAAAGTACCTTCTTTCTCAAGAGACGGTGCTGCCGGTAATACAACATCTGCATATTGAGCAGTTTTAGATAAGAAAACGTCTTGTACAACGAAGAAATCAAGGCTTGATAACACTTCATGTACGTGGTTCGCATTAGAGTCTACAAGAGCCATATCCTCTCCGACAAGATACATAGCTTTCATTTTCCCTTCATCAATTGCGTGAAGCATTTCAATATTATTAAGACCTGGTTCACTATTAATTTTCACTCCGTAAGCCATTTCAAATTTCGCACGTTCCATATCGTTAGTAACGTGCTGATATCCAGGAAGCCATCCTGGTAAAGTACCCATATCACAAGCACCTTGTACGTTATTATGACCTCGAAGTGGATATGCACCAGCACCTGGACGACGATAATTACCTGTTGCAAGCAGTAAGTTTGAAATCGCAGCGGAAGTATCCGATCCACCTGTATTTTGCGTTACTCCCATCCCCCAAAGGATACATGTACCATCTGCATCACGAATCATTTCAGCCATTTGAATAAGTATTTCTTTTGAAATACCAGTCATTTCTTCTGCATATTCAAGTGTATATTCTGTAAGACTCTCTTTAAAATCTTCAAAGAAGTTTACATTCTCATCAATAAATCGTTGATCGTGCCAGCCTTGGTCAATCATATATTTCGTAACAGCCATTAACCATACTTGATCTGTTCCTTGTTTTGGACTAATAAAAACGTCTGAACGCTCTGCCATTTCTGTTTTACGAAGATCAGCCACAATTAATTTTTGTCCGTGTAATTTATGCGCACGTTTAATACGTGTAGCTAAAACAGGATGACCTTCTGTCGGATTACAACCTACAATAATAACAAGACCGGATTTTGCGATATCTTTAATCGTTCCAGCATCTCCGCCCATACCAATTGTACGGAATAATCCGTCTGTCGCTGGCGATTGACAATAACGTGAGCAGTTATCAATATTATTCGTTTCAAATACTTGTCGAGCTAATTTCTGAATTACATAATTGTCTTCATTCGTAATTTTAGATGAAGAAATAAAGCCGACAGCATCTTTACCGTATTCTTCTTTAATAGATCCTAATTTACTTGCAACTACATTTAGTGCTTCTTCCCATGTAGATTCAACAAACATTCCATTTTTACGAATTAAAGGTTTCGTAATTCTTTCTTTAGAATTTACGAAATCCCAACCGAATTTTCCTTTTACACAAGTAGAAATTGCGTTAACTGGCGCATCAGAAGAAGGTTGTACTTTAAGGATTTTACGCCCTTTCGTCCACACTTCAAATGAACAACCTACACCACAAAATGTACATACTGTTTTCGTTTTCTTCGTACGAGTATCACGCATAGCCGCTTCCACTTCTGATACCGCAAAAATGCCGCTATATCCAGGCTCAACTTCTTTAATTAAATCTACCATCGGTTCAAGAATATCTGGTTTTAATCCCGTCATAAATCCAGCTTCACCAAGCATCGTTTTCTCCATTAAAGCATTACAAGGACAAATGGTTACACATTGACCACAGCTCACGCATGAAGAATCATTAATATTTACTCCTTCATCCCAAATAACTCGTGGACGTTCCGCTTCCCAGTCTATTGATAACGTTTCATTTACTTGTAAGTTTTGACAAACCTCAACACATTGACCGCATGCAATACATTGGTTAGGATCGTAGCGATAAAACGGATGCGTCATATCAACTTCACTTGCATCTACTTTTGGTTCATAAGGATATTTTTGATGTTCAATCTCCATTAATTCTGCTGTATTATGCAGTTTACAGTTCCCATTGTTGTTGTCACATACTGTACAGTATAATAAATGATTTTCTAGTAACCTATCCATTGCCTCTGTTTGTGCTTCTTTGGCATGAGCAGAATTACGTTCAATGTTCATACCTTCTGTCACTACTGCCGAACAAGAGTGCACTAACTTTCCGTTAACCTCTACAATACAAGTGTCACATGTTTGAATAGGATCTACTTCTGGCACGTAACAAATTTGCGGATGTTCAATCCCGTTCTCATTAATAACACCCAATATCGTTGAACCAGGCTCCGCTGTATACTTTTTTCCGTCAATTGTAATATGAACCATGTTGTTATTCATGGTCTTTCCCCCTTTTTGAGAATAAAAAAAACTCCACCACGAAAATATACGCACCACATTTCGGCACGTTATTATCATGGTGGAGTAGTTTATTAGCACATCTTGCTAAAATACCAATCCATTTATTCATAAATAAAACGATAGATTCATAACAGGTCATATCACGATTCCATCTTTAACACTATAATTATAGCGTTAAAGATGGAAATATACAATATAAAATTTAAACTACGCATATGTCAGCACGGAACTATCCATAATAACCCATATAAAACATAACAAGGAGTAAGCGAACAAATGGGGTCTTTTAATAAATGGATACGTGGTGAAAAATCTTTCTCTGCACAAGAACAAGCTGATCACCTTTTAAATAAATCTATCTCTTCCTCTCTTTCCCTTAATCTAAAGCACTTGTCCAAACTTTTTAGCGGTATTCCAGAATTAATTACACGTACTTTTCCGTTAAAAAACGGAAAAGAAGCTGCAATTATATATATGGAAGGACTTGCAGACAAAACCGTTATTAACATTGATATTCTTCGCCCTCTCCTATTTAAAGAGTGGAATGAAGTTGATTGTTGGGAATCCTCAGTTACAGTCGGGAATATAAAGAAAGTTCAGCAGTGGTCCGACATTGAACATTCCCTTTTACATGGTAAAAGCATTTTATTTATAAATGGACAACTTACAGCATTAGAACTAGATACGCAATCGGCGCCAAAAAGAAGTATTGAAGAACCTACAACAGAAACTGCTATAAAAAGCTCCCACGAAGGATTTAATGAAGTAGCGAGCGACAGTCTTGCACTTATTCGTCGATATATTCCAAATCGCGAATTGAAAGTGAAGGAATTCACTGTTGGTGAACGAGCTACTTCAAAGGTTTTTTTGCTGTACTTAGCAGACGTTGCAAACGAAGACGTTGTACAAGAAATGGCATGCCGTATCGAATCAATCAAAGTGGATGCCATTATTACTACTGGAGAATTAGAAGGGTTTGTTGAAGATAATTCCTATACTCTCTTTCCGCAATTATCAATAACCGAACGCCCTGATACAACGGCCCATCACATTTTGGATGGACGAATTGCTGTTGTTGTAGACCGCTCACCCGGCGTATTAATTGGACCTATGACCTTTTCATCTTTTTTTCAGACGATAGATGATTACAGCTTCCGGCCAATGATTCCATCTTTCATACGACTACTTCGTTTTACCGGACTATTTATTGCAATATTTGCTCCAGCTCTTTATATTGCTATGATTTCCTTTCATTATGAAGTGATTCCACTTAAATTATTGTTAACAATTGGAGAATCTCGAGCTAAAATTCCTTTCCCCCCTATATTAGAAGCACTTTTGATGGAACTAGTACTTGAAATGCTCCGCGAAGCTGCGGTTCGGCTTCCTGGTCCCGTTGGACAAACGATTGGAGTCGTAGGAGGGATTGTCATTGGGCAAGCTGCTGTCCAAGCAGGAATAGTAAGTAATGTTATGGTTATCGTCGTATCTATTACTGCAGTCGCTTCTTTTATCATCCCTAACATGGAAATGTCAGCAGGAATTCGGCTTCTTCGCTTTCCAATGATGATAACCGCTTCTTTGTTTGGGGTCATTGGAATTATGGTCGGGATGGCAGTTATCATCATCCATATTCTTTCTATGGAATCACTTGGTGTTCCTTATGGTAGTCCTTTTTCTCCGTCATTTGCTTCAGATTTAAAAGACATTCTTGTACGTTTACCATGGAAACTAATGAAGAAACGACCACTATCCCTTAACTTAAAACAAGAGAATCGACAACGCGATATAGAAGAAACGGAGGAAGATAAGTGACAAAGCGTGCAAAGAGGGAGATTAGTTTATTTCAATACATTTTAACGATTAGTGGTGTTCAAGTAGGGTTCGGTGTACTTACACTGCCACGTGAAGTTGCGCAAGGGGCGAATACAGATGGCTGGATGTCTATTATAATAGGATGCGCTATCACTACTTTAGTCAGTCTATGTATTGTAAAAATTATGGAAAAACATCCCGGGTATACTTTACTTGATGTGCTAACTCGTTATCTTGGGAAGTGGCTAGGAAGAGTAGGAATAATTTTTTGGATTTTATATGCTGTTCTTGCAGCTGTATCCTTAATTTTTTCCCTCTTATACGTTATTCACATTTGGATTTTACCTAGATCTCCAATGTTTTTAATCATGATGTTATTATCTATCCCAATGGTTATGCTCGCATGTAAAGGTGTTCTTATTATTAGCCGCTATGCTGTTTTTACTGTCTTATTTACACTCTGGATGCCATTGCTATTATTTATCCCACTTAAAGACGGGCATTGGGTTTATCTTCTTCCTCTCCTTAAAGAGGGATGGCTACCAGTTTTCAACACAGTAAAATCAACTATTATTGCCTTTCTCGGATTTGAGTTTGCATTTGTCCTTTATCCTTATCTCAGTAATAAATCATCTGCAAAAAAAGGAATCGTTATTGCAAATATGATTACTTTATTCGTTTACCTGCAAGTTACGTTCGTTTCTTTCGTTTATTTTAGCCCAGATGGTATAACTAAGTTTTTATGGCCCACTCTTTCTCTTGTTACACCATTTCACTTTTCATTTCTGGAACGGTTTGAAATTATCTTTTTGTCATTTTATCTCTTCATTATTTTTGATTCTTGCATTCCTTATATTTTTACTGCCTCAGATGGAATCAATCAGTTACTTAACAAAAAAGGGAGTTCATTACCTATTTGGTTTTTATTATTCGGGTGTGTTTTCGTTTTATTTTTTTATATCCCATCCTCGTATCAAATAAGTGCATTGCGGGAATTTTGGGGAACTGCAAGTTATTTTATCGTTTTTCTATTCCCAGTCGTATTTCTCTTATACATGACACTTTATCAGCATTGGAAAAGGAGAAAAATTTAAATGAGACGCTTTATTTTCACTATATTTTGCTTTCTCATAACCTTTTTAACAGGATGTGGAGGAGATCGGCTCGACTTAGAAAAACAATCCATTTCATTAATTTACGGGTTTGATGCAAAAGCAAAAGGAAAATTAATTGTATACCACGTAAACCCTATTTTTAATGAAGATGTGGAGAAAAAATACGAAACTCATGAAGCGACAGTACATACCCCTCGAGAAGCAAAAGCAACATTTAATAGTTCAAGTAGCGGTTTAGTATCTACAGAAAAGTTACAACTCATTTTATTTAGTACGAAATTTTTAAAACAAGAAGGAGCTATGCCTTACCTTGATGTTTGGTATCGCGACCCTAAAAATACTGGAAATATGCGCATGGTTGCAGTAGACGGTCCAATCTCTTCAGTTATATATAATAATTTTAAAGATAAGCCTGCACTTCCTGAATATTTAACAGATTTAATTAATACGAACAAACTATACAATCGAACCGCGTTTACGACATTCCATGAATTCCATAGGCAAACTTTTAATAAAGGTATAACACCTGCTATCTCAGAAATAAAAAAAGGTAAAAAAGATATTCTCGTTACCGGCTCTGCATTATTAACTTCTCGCGGAATCTATAAAATGTCTTTAAATCGATATGAAAGTGCCCTTCTTCTTCTATTACAAAAGAAAGCGAATATACCCGTTTCACTTACACTGAAAATCCCTTCTAATTCAGTTGAAAGTAATAGTCATCTAAAAGATACAGACGGCGACGACTTCGCAACAATAAATGTTCTTAGCATGAATCGTGACATTCACACAGGCTATAACGATAACCACTTCAAATTTAATATTGCAATGAATTTTAAAGTTTCCGTATCTGAACTTACATTCAACATGGATATAGACAAAGGTAGAAAGAAATTAACTTCACTTATTACAAAACAACTAAACAAAGATTTAAACGATTTAATCCACAAAATTCAAAAACAGCAACTTGATCCATTCGGGTTTGGTGATTATGCGAGAGCATTTCAATATAAAGAATGGAAAACGGTTGAAGACGATTGGCCGAGTGCCTTTTCAAAGTCTAATGTGAAAGTAGCACCTACTATTAAAATTTTAGAGAACGGGATTATTAAATAAAAAAAACACGCTACTTGCTCTTATAAGTGCAAAGAGTAAGTAGCGTGTTATCATTTTTATTTTGAAGCTTCCTATACAGTTACGCTTCTGTTTCTGGTTCTTCGTTTTCCGCCTGTTCCAATCTTTGCTGCTCCGCAAGTTCGGCTGAAATCATTCCATAATAAATTTCTGGATACAATCCAAATATTTGATATACACTTCCTAAAAACGGCATCGGAATCCCTCTTTTCTAAAGTTGTATTGCCACTTTTAAGGATTCCCTTTTCATTCATTATACATTCGTTTTTGGCGTTTCTTCTTCATCATGAACGCTTAATAAATTTTGCCACTTTTTATAAGGAGCACTATTTGGATCTACATAACCTTTCGCGTACGAACGATCCCACAATTGTTTAATAAACATTTCTTTCTCTTTCTTTGCAACCATATCGGCACCTGTACCGTAATAGTTTTGGAAATATAACTCAATTTCGTCAAGGAATAATCTTAATAATTCATCAGAAGTTTCTTCTAACGTTGGATCATATTTTGCTTCACGGTCATACATTAAAATCATATCTAAAATATTATGGACATGCTCTTTACGAAGCCATCTAATATCTTGAGCACCTAATACGAACGGATGTGTATATAAATGTCCGCCCTGTATCATAGCTTTTTCTTGTTCTTCTTCAAATCTGGACAAGATGTTTTCATAAATAAACGGATTATGAAGCAATGCTCTGTGTAATTTATAACTTTCACTTGAAATATTTTTTCCCATCGACTGAATTAAGAAGCTACGTCCAACACCGTTATATTGATACACGAACTGGCCATCAACAGCAACTAAACTAATCCAACGATACATATACGCGTATAGAAGAGCGCGATTACATTTATCGTAATCCAACTTCGTTTGTGTTGCATTTAAGTCTGGCATGAAAGCTGGCAAGTGCCAATATTTATCTAAATGCGGCGTTAAACTAGATTTTTTACTATTCAACTTGTTCACACGGCGATAGTAAGACTGAAAATAATCACCTTTATCATTCATAAATCCATTTGCAATATGTCCAGACGACAGCTTAGGAAAGTCTTGTAGTGATAAACCGTAATGCGCACGATAACAAATGACTTCAAATGGCGAAAAAGCTTCATGTACTGTATCTTTTTCTTTAAACATTTCTTGAATTAATTCCTCTTGCAATTCTTTCTTTAAAGATGGATGTATACCCCAATATTGTAATTCCCTATGATGGGAAACTTTCGGAACGAATGGACTTGCTAAATGGAACAAGTCTTCAATTTTTTCACGGACGTATTCATCACGATCACGCTTCTTATAATCTGCCTCTTTTCGTAACGCCTCAACGATATTCAGCTCTAATTTATCACGATAGCGTATTTGTAATTCATCGTAGCAATAACTTAGTATGTGCTCACGATAAAAATCTTCTACTTTTTTCGATTGAATCTCTTCTGTTTTTGCATCCCGGCAATATTCCCCGTATAAACTCATATAAATTTCCGCAGATATATCTTTCGGTAATACTCCCAAATTTAAATGTTGCTGCATATCTTGCCATATCTTTTCTTGCAACTTCTCTTCAGCTAATACGTATACATTCGTTGGGTTTGTTTTCCCTTCAAATTCCTTGCTTCGTTTTTGAATTTCAAACAATAAATTTTCACGCGTTTCGTGTAAATTATCAAAAAACCTTTCCCAATATTGAATCATTTTATTAACTGCTTGATAAAGCGATTGATAAACGAGTTCTAATAGCATTTCTTTGCGATACTCATTTAATTTGTGTACATACTGCGTTACAATATCTTCAAATTCTTTTTTAAACAAACGCTGCTGATTATTAATCATTTTTCCAAACCAGCCTTGTTGCTGCGCGATTTCTACTCGGCGAACAGCTGTTACCGTTCCATCAATATTACTCACATTAAATTTCTTATCGTAGTTTTGAATTAAATTACGCTTTTGTTCATTATTTTCATGTAGTCGATTCATTTTCTCGACTAACTGCTTTCGAATTTCATACAACATAAAACGAGCTGATACTGGATGAACAGGATCCGTTTTCTTTAAAAACCATGTATTTAATTGATAGGACTGCCCTTCAGAACCACTTGGTGCAAAACGGTCTGATTCAATCATGTCATACAATAGTGTCGTTACATGCTCATGTACGCGGCTCGGAATCGCATACGCATATAAACGAACCGCATGATCTACCCTTGCTACTTCACCTTTCATTTGCTCCATCATTTTCAGTTTAGCAGCCGAAATTTTACACTCGTGCTGCAGTCGGTTTAATTCCTCATCTTTTTGCACCGTACGCTGTACATAACTTTCTACAGCCTCTAAAAACAGTTTAGATTTCGCAACACCGACCTTACCGCCCTCTGCTCCTTCACGCGTTTCATTGTACATTTGTCTATAAAAAATATGAGCCTGTTCTGGACGGGTAGCAAGATGTTCTAAGTCTTCTAAATAACTTTTCCCACGCTCTGGCTTTTCACGTTGCATCCCGCGTTTGACGTCTTGGTCATATCTTTGCTTCTTCTCTTGAAACAGTTGATCTAAATGCAGCCAAGACTCATCTAAACCTTGCACAGCCCATTTTAAAGCACAATATTTTAACACGTGCTCATACGGATAAATAATCTTTGCCGTTCCTGCCCCGCAATATCGTCCTTTCCCACTTGATTCTGCTAATTGCTGAATTTGATTATCTTCCTGTGCAAAATGATTTGCAGACATCGGACTAAATAACTGTAAATAAATCGTATTTGCCATTTGCTCCATATAATCTGATAAATTGTGCAGATGGTGTCCATGTAGATTTTCGTAATCGTATAGGAAACAATAATTGTATGGTAAATGATGTTGTTTAATCGTATGATTCGTTCTTCCGTCTTCATCTACTTGATCAGGTCGATATTCTAATTCAATCGTCACACCGCCACGTTTTGATAATTCTCCAGTGGAACCGAGTGTAATGGCATGTAATTCTTTTAACGAGGCATAGCCGTTTGCTTGCACCGTTTCAAACTCTTTCGCACTAACCGTTCTCGTCTTAACTAAAACATCCGGCATTAAAAACGCACCACGTATTAAAATGTTGTGATGCTGCAGTTTTTTCCGAAGCATTTCACGTAAATATAATGCAATTTGTAGAAACATCCCTGAACCTGTTCCGCCCGCTAGTGATGTTACGATAATGACACGCACTCCATACTCCGTTTGATCGCTTGTAACCGGAAAAATCTTCTCGATTTCTTGCCAAAAGGATGTCAATTTATCTTCTTTCATCGCAGCAAGTAACGCTAAACGGGAAATGACGCGTAACTGTCCTGCCCCTTCTGTCAGTGGTTTATCAAGTATAGTCGGGTCCATCGGAAACCACTCTGGAATCGTTGGATCTCCTGCAATATACTCTCTTGGCGTTTTACTAGAACTCGTTTGCGTCTTAAACTTTCGAATATGATCAAATTTACTCAATGTATTCACATCTGTATCAAATACGTGCATTGCTACCTTTTTTCGGCGCTCCTCAGGTAGCCTTTCATATATTTGATGTGTCACAGTACTACCGATTCCACCTAAACCAATTAATATCGTTGGAACTTGTAACGTCATGTGAACCACCTTCCTATTCTTGCTTGTTTGAAAAGAGGGGAGAAAGATAAGACTCCCTCCTTTTCCCTATCTACTATTCACACTCATATTTGTAAATTTCTTTACCATACCCTCTATCAATTACTAAAAGTTCATTTGGATATAGCGTCTTATGTTCCATTCCAACCTCATCTTCTGTTATAAACATCCCATCAATAATCATTCCTACTACTTGTGACTCTTTCGCTACAAATATTGATTTCGATCCTTTCTTTGCTATAAACGTAACGGATTGCACAGTCTTTCTTTCTGCTCGGAATGGAATGCCAAAATAGTGTTTCCACCATTTATTTTTAAGTAATTCTGGCTCAGATTGATATAACCAATCTTTCGCTACCTCTTGATCCCATTCGTAATACAATAGTGCTTTTCGGTGAAATCTTGGACGAACAATCCATCCTAAAACGATTATTCCTACTACTAACAATAATAAAGTGATAGGAATAACAAACTTAAAAATAAGCGCATATTTTTCATAGAACGGTGCATTTTGAATATGAAGTGATATATTTTTCTTTACTTCTTGTAATTTTGAATCTTGCACTACGATGGTAGCTTCTACGGTGCCGGTATCTGTAAAATTGAATGTGTCGGAGTAATGAGGGCGAGGATAAATATAAATTTGATTATCCTGTTGTTTTATTTCATAGTTGATTGATTGTTTAGATGTGACACCAGTAGATTTTAATAGTTTCTTTACAGCTTCTTCTGTCATCGGCTTACCATCTAACTGTGGTTGTATAATAAACGGTTTACTATTCTCTAAATTCGTTACTTTTTCCTCATAATCTTTCGTAATAGTTTGCAATGATAATTTTGGTTTTTCAGTTACTTCAATTTTAAATTCCTTCGTCTGTCTGTAAAACCCCTTTATGTTCATATGAACTTTCCCGCGCACTAACCCTTTATCGATCTTCGTTTCGTAGTAAAATACATGTTTTTTATCGTCCCACTTCATCGGGTACTGTTTTCCGTCTATTTCTACTTCTGACTGAAAATATGAAGACTGAATTGGTAATTCCGTAGGCTTCGCTTCAATAACAGCAGTAACACCTTCGTACATTTTCTCCACATTTTTTTGACTACTATCGTCTTTGTCATAAGTAGAAACAGTATAGTTAAGCGCCGGTTCAACTAGTACTTGTAATCCTTCTTTCTCAATATCTCGATCCACTTCTATCGTATACGTTCCTGGTTTAATAACTTCGTGATTTTCCGTACTTATATGAACTATATTTCCGAATAATTTCGCTTCTCCTGGTGCATGTATGGAATAAGAAGATTGTAATTGTAATGGTTTAGAAATTTGTGTGACCTGATAATTAGACAAAGAAGGCGATTGCCGTACAAGCGTCATACGCTTTAACGGGAATGGTGTTGTAATCTCTACTTTCTTTCCTACTACTTTCGTTTTTACAATCGATTCAACCGAGGAGAACGGATCACGATTTGCAACTAATGCTGCCACTTGATTGACGCTTTTTACAATACCATCCTCTCCACTAGATGGCATCGTAACGCCATTTATCTCTTTCTTCCATATTTCTTTAAACGTATTTAGTTGTGCCTTTTCTTGCTGCCCTAAATCCTCTTCCATCGTAATTAAAATTGGATGTAACGATATCTTTTTTGCATCCATTTCTTTCTTAAACTGTGCTAGCTTCTGTGTAATTTGTTCTTTTCCGCCAACCTTATCTTTCTCTAAATCATTAAATGCCCCGTCAGTTAAGACAATAAGCCAAAATTCACGTTTTCCATCTATATCTGCTTCCTTTTTTATAGATTGCATCGCCGTCTCTACTGCGCTAAACGGAGTATTTAAATCCGTTTTCCATGCTCCAATTCCCTCAATTTCTGTTTGTCTCTTATCCTTCGTTAACGAAATGTTTAATGGATCATTCGGCTTGCTCATTGGAACATAAGAGAATTTATCTTTTTCATCTAATAGCGCAACTAAACTTTGCAAAGCATAATTGGCATATTTCCAGCGATCGTTATTTCTCATGCTGCCCGAATCATCATATACAAGTGAAACGACCCTTTCCTTTGCCTCCTCTCCTTTTGCAAAAGTCCAAAAAGGATGTAACCATATAAATAGAAACAACATGAATGTGGCACAAATTCGAATTTTCATGATGAGGCTTCGCCACCTTTGTAGACAAATTCCTATGTTTAAATTTATGAGAGGATACAAGATATATGACTTGTATTTTAGGACAACTAGCGCAGCATAACTTTATTATGTAAACAGATATATATATTGAATATGATTCCTTCTAGCGTTTTCTATCCGATACTATAAGTAAAAAAGCCTGTTTAAGCTCTACACTTAAAACAGACTTTTCCTACTTTTCATATTGAAAACAAGCATCAAAAAGTTTGATTTTAAATTAACACATCACTTCAATTGTAAATCCGCCAGGTGCTTCAACGTCAACTACCCCCACTGAGATGAAGCGTTTCAGTGGGGGCTTGAGTTCGAACGCTAGGTCTTTTCGTCTATCGCTAGACAGTTTGACGCTCTAGCATTCATGCCACCTTCCGGTAACACCCCAAGTATATTTTTGGTTGGTACTGGCAACGAACGATTGTTTTCCCACTTGCACCACCCTTTCGAAAAAGAGCAGTTCTCCCTTGTGGAAGAAGCCACCACTCAGATGAACCCGGCGTTTGCTACAAGCCCCGACAAGTCGAGTACACATGGATGGTTGACGCACCCACTAAGCTATGCGCGAAGCAACAGCCTTACGTTTTTGCACTTCTAATAGAATCGGCGTTTTCACTTTGAGATTGTCATCCAATTCTACAACTCTTGATTTTTCCAATGTATTCAATGCACCATTAATATCAGCATGGATACATGTTCCTGCCTTACTTTGGTACAGACCACGAGTGATTCGTTTGCCACTAAAGTGATAATGCGTCCTCTCATCCTTAGACCAAACTGGAACCGGATCTTTATCTAGAAAACTAGCTTTTGAAGTATAACTTTCTTCTTGTTTGAAAAATCGTATACCTTCTTTTATACATTTATTCTCAATTGCTGCAATCAGTTTATGAAATGGGATTTGAACAATTTTTGATTATTCTTTTTTCCCATATCAGATTTTTGTTTCCAACCAACGTTATAGCCTACGACAACCGTATCTACGCCTAATGCTTTCACTTTTTTGAACAACAGGCCTATAGTTTGTGAAATGTAACCATTTATTTGTCGTTCTCGTTTATGCCAAAGTGCAGCCATTTGATTCGTTACAATACGTTTTGAAATTCCATTGTCAATATTTTTCTGTTGGAGGTTACATATCATTTTGTTAAAATATTGGTTTATAGATTTTAATTTTTTTCCATCAATTAAGAATGTATCACCTGTATTCGTTGCGCAACTTACTAATCTGTCTACGCCTAAATCGCAACTCAAAGCGTTACTAGTGGTCGTGGATTGTTTCTTCATTTGAGAAACGTGCATTTCATATGTATAATGCACCTCAAAGAACCGACCTTTTTGCTTCGGTACAATCTCAATATAGGAGATTTTTTTATTTCTTAAGTTCTTAGGCATACG
>NZ_WIPE01000073.1:51054-51792 GCF_009760835.1 Bacillus sp. EE-W1
TTTTTTTCTGAATGCCACACTCATCGGAATGATCCAATACCCGTTCTCATCCACTTTTGGAACTTGATAGATTTCAATAATTCGTTTATCAGTAGAACGAGAATAATTTGGAAACTTAGGACGACCTGTGAATGCTTCAGGTTTTTTCTTCCACTGTTCCAATGCCTTAAAAAAGCTCTTCACTTCTGTAAATAAGGCTCTACGAATCGCTTGAACAGAGTTTGATTGCATGCCCCAGTAATTCAAATCGGCTTGCATAGCAGTGTCCACTTCTTTTACAGTAGCAATCTTATTATTATTCAGGTAACTTTGTTTAATGGTATACAATCCAACATTTCGCAATGCTTTTGAACTATGCGACATGCGCTGAAGTAAACGAAATTCTTTAGCTGTGAGGCACGCTCGTCCGATATTTTGTTTTTGAGTGAATCGTTGCATGGTTTCTCTTTTCTTTTGTTTACGTAATACTTTCACTGCTTTCTTTCTAGCCATTGTTTTCACCACCTTTCTTAGAAAGTTCATTACTTTTGATAAATCAATATTTGGAAAGAAATGTGAACATGGTCTTCATCGTAATTCCTTTTGGTTCAAGTAGCCGAATGATGATCATTATCCAATTTCGTTGTCTTACAATCTATTCCCTCCTTATCTAAGAACAGATTGTATCGTAAGACAAAAAAACAAACATTCGCCCTAAAAAATTGTTATGAACGAAACAAAAGAGTTCAGCCTTATTGA
>NZ_WIPE01000073.1:51802-58801 GCF_009760835.1 Bacillus sp. EE-W1
ACAAATCAGATGGAGTCTTCTTGCCGAAAAGGATAAACTCATCATTATCACGCATAACCGCAAAGCCATTTCCCCTTGCTCCGCTACAAGTTAAACCGAAATATTTTTCTAAAAACTCTCTAGTAGCTGCTACATCTGAAACTGTTAAATTAAGATGTTTAATTTTCAAACCATCACCATATTTCTTAATTTTCTAACATTTTATCATATAAAGTGAAACTTGAATCAGTGGGGGCCTTACTGCCCGTTAATGCGGGACAAATAAAAAACACGCCTTCACAGCGTGTTTTATTGCTTCACATACACTTCAACAACCGGATTTTCTTTATTATCCGCATGCAAGCGTAAATTCTCTTCACTTGTACTATAAATACTAGCTAATAACATAATCGTTAGCACATTAGGAGTTTTTGCATCGCTTCCGTATTTTCTTTCAAGTGCTTCCTTGTATTCAAACTCCAAATCCCCCTGCACATATGTATACACTTCAAAACCATCTTTTAAATTGCAAACTACTGTATCAATAATATCTGCCCCAACTTGCTTCTTCATTTCCTCTCGCAAAGCTTCAATAAACTCTTCCCACGGTACTTCGTATGTCTGAAACTGATCTGTAGATTTCATTGCCTTTTCCTCCTTATATATCCTTCTCCTATATTTCCCCTTTCCTATAACAATTATGATAGATAGGACATTCGTACAAGCCGCACTTGTCCCCATTACATATCGTATTACTGTAATGGGGAAGGAGGAAAGAACATGCATAGACAAAAATGTTACGATACGTGCCAACGTTATTTCGGTAAAGTCGTTCGAATTGAAGATCGTGATGGTCGCATTCATTTAGGCAAAATAATTGATGTGACAAACAGCTCTGTATGGATTGAACCAGTGCAACAGCGCTCATCTTTTGATACAGGATTTGGATACTATGACGCATATGCAAACGGTGGCTGTGACCTTTGTGGGGGCCTTAGCAGATGTGATAGTTGCGGATTTGGTTGTGGTGGTGGATTCAGCGGCTGTGGATGTGGCGGTCGTGGTTGCGGTAGTTGTGGTGGCTGGGGCGGCGGCGGCTGGGGCGTTGAACTCGGATTTGGTTTCATCTTCGGAATTACATTAGCTGCATTATTTTTCATTTAACATAGTAAAGAGTTGACTAGCTTTAGTCAACTCTCTTTCTTTACTTTTCACATATAAAAATACGATGTCCTAAAATATGTTGGTACATAAGTCGTACATTTTCATGCTGTACCCATGCCTCATACAATTCATTTGGAATATGCGAGGATACATTCCATTCTGGCTCTTCTATATAGCTCGAGATCGTTTCTGCAATTGTACCACCACCAGCAATTGTAATTCTTTTAAAGTTTGCTTTCTGAAATAATTGTACCCACTCACTCTCAGTTAACAGTTCTTTCATCCCGTATAGTTGGGCAATTTTTTCTTCCTCATCCTTATCAATGTGCCTATCAATAATCATTTCAATAACAACAAGCTTACCGTCTTTCTGTAGTACACGATAGCATTCCGAAATAACCTTTTCTTTCTCTGTAAAAGCGAGTATTGACTCTCCGAGTACGAACTCAAATGAGTCATGCAAACATGGTAATTGCTCTACATTTCCTTCAATTAATTGAATATCTATTCCTTCAAACGACCATCTATCTTTCGCCTTTTGAATCATAATCTCATTCTTTTCAACCGCCGTTACTTTATAACCACATTCTTTTGTCATATACGCCGCTGTTTTCCCCGTACCGCAGCCTATCTCAAGGACATTCGCTCTATATTTAAAAGGTAATTGTGCTAACAATTGTTTTGTTAACGTAAAACCACCAGGATGAGCACTCCCTATTCCATAATAAGCCAGGAAATCGATGTAAGTATTTCGTTTCATAAAATTCTCCTTTAAATTTTCTATAATACATATATTCACCCATCAATAAATCGTGCACATAAAAAAAGCATTTCCAAGTGCTATACCGCAACTTGAAAATGCTCTTCTCTTTTTTATTTCTCTTCTACATACGCCCATTTGAAACTATATTCCGGACTAATATTATGTTTCACAATTCCCTTTACATTCGATTTCATAACATATGATTTAGCACTTTGATATAAAGGTACAAGTGCTACATCTTCCTCAAGTAACAATTTCTCTGCCTTCCCTAGCTCTGTCCAACGTTTTTTTGCATCAGCCATCCATTCTGTCTTACCTTTAGTAATAATATCATCATATTTTGAATTTGAGTAGCTCATCTGGTTTTGAGAATTTTTCGTTTCAAACATATCAAGGTACGTCATTGGATCCGCATAATCTGGATTCCAGCCACCATATGAAAAATCATAATCTTGGTCTGATTCTAATTTTAGTTTTTGCTTAAATGGTTGCAATTTAATATTTACTGTCACGCCTTTTAAATTCTTTTCAACTTGATCTTTTACATACTCCCCAACTTTTTTCGCATTACCAGTATCATAATTTAACAATTCAATTGTTACTTGATCTTTTCCAAGCTCTTTTTTCGCTTCTTCCCATGCTGCTGCTGCCTTTTTAGAATCTTGTTTTAAACCATTCTTGAACGTTTCTGCGAAATCTTTACCGTCTGGTCCACTCGCTAAACCTTTTGGTACTAAATAATCCACTGGTTTTGAACCATCATTTAAAATAACATTCGTTAAAGCTTTCTTATCAATGGATAATGCGATTGCTTCACGTAGCTTTTTGCTCTTTAACGGTGTATCTTGCCCACCACGCTTTTGATTTAGACGCAAGTAAAACGTACTTGTTTCTGAATATGCTCCAAATTCCTCTTTATTATTTCTATACTTATCAACAAATTCTCCTGATAAAATTGCGAAATCAATTGCACCTGTATCATATAAATTCACTCTAGTAGCTGGTTCTTTTACTACACTATAGTTAATTTCATCTAGTTTTACAGTCTTTTTATCCCAATACTGCTCATTTTTCTTCAATTTCCAACCTTGCTCATGCTTCCAATCAGTAAGAACAAAAGGTCCGTTATATACTGTTGTATCAGACTCTAAACCGAATTTATTTCCTTTTTCTTTTACGAATTTTTCATTTAATGGATAGTATGACGCAAATGCCATTAAATTCAAGAAATATGGTACTGGTCTTTCTAGTTCAACTTCAAGCGTATGATCATCTACCGCTTTTACACCTAATGTAGCTACTTCTGCTTTTCCTTGATTAATTGTTTCTGCATTTTTAAGATAGTAAGCAATAAATGCATACTCAGCAGCTGTTTTTGGATCTACTAGACGTTGCCATGCAAATACGAAATCTTTCGCTGTTACAGGATCACCATTCGACCATTTTGCATCTTTCCGTAATTTAAATGTATATTTTTTACCATCCTCGCTTTTTGTGCTAGATTCTGCCACAGCAGGGATTGGCTTATTATCTTTATCAAGGCGATATAAACCTTCCATTGTATTCCCTAAAATTTGTGCCCCAAGTGTATCCGTACTTTTTGAAGTGTCCATCGTCGGAATTTCATTCGTTTCTGTACGATTTAACACTTGCTTTGCCGCATATTTAATATCAGATTTCTTCTCTTCTCCACCATTATTAGATGTCGTTGTCGTTTTCTTCTCCCCACCAGAAGATCCAGAACACGCTGTTAACGCCATACTCATCGCTAAAACTGGCACTACAACCGCCGTAAACTTTTTCATCTTTTTCTTCATTCTTGTACCCTCCCCAATTTATATGTACGAAACTAACTTTGAGAGATTTCAAATTTAAATTATCAGAAAATTATTACTAATTATCATTCTACTAATTTTTCGCGATTTGTAAAGTATTTTTAAAGAATATTCATAATAATTAATTTATTTAAATCAATAACAATCTATTACTACTATACGAATTCTCCCCCATCTACTATATGTAAGTACCACTTTTCTTATTCTTCTCTATTTATTTAAATTTAATTGAATAGTAAAAGAGCGTTAAAAAAATAAATAATATATTTTTTTAACGCTCTTTTTTCCTATTTCCCTTCCGTTACATAAGCCCACTTAAAGCTATATTCTGGACTAATGTTATGTTTCACAATTCCTTTTACATTCGGTTTCATTACATACGCTCTTCCTGTTTGATATAAAGGAACTAACCCTGCATCTTCTTCAAGGAATAATTTTTCTGCTTTCCCTAACGTCTCCCAACGTTTCTTCGCATCACTCATTAATTCATTCCCTGATTTTTGTACCATTTCGTCGTATTTTGTATTTGAATAACTCATTTGGTTATATGGGCTCTTCGATTCAAACATATCAATAAATGTCATTGGATCCGCATAGTCTGGACTCCAACCTGCATAAGAAATTTCATAATCTTGTGCAGTCTCTAATTTTAGTTTTTGTTTGAACGGCTGAATTTTTGTATTAATCGTTACACCTTTTAAATTTTTCTCAATTTGATCTTTTACATAATCAGCAATCTTTTTCGCAGTTCCATCATCATAACTTAGTAATTCAATTGTAACTTGATCTTTTCCAAGTTCTTTTTTCGCTGCTTCCCATGCTGCTGCACCTTTTTTCGGATCATATTTCAGACCATTTTTAAATGTATCTTGGAAATCTTTACCGTCTGGTCCTGTCGCCAGCCCTTTTGGAACCAATTGATCCGTTGCTTTTGAACCATTATTTAAAATAACGTTTGCCAGCCCTTTTTTATCAACCGATAATGCGATTGCTTCACGAAGCTTTTTGCTCTTTAACGGTGTATCTTGTCCGTTACGCTTTTGATTTAAACGTAAGAAGAATGTACTTGCTTCTGAATACTCACCGTACTCATCTTTGTTCGATTTATATTTATCTACAAATTCTCCTGATAGTAATGTAAAATCAATTGATCCTGTATCATATAAGTTTACTTTCGTCGCAACTTCTTTTACTACACTATAGTTAATTTCTTCTAATTTCACAGTCTTCTTATCCCAATACTTATCATTTTTCTTTAGCTGCCATCCTTGTTCATGTTTCCATGAAGACATCACGAACGGCCCGTTATACACAGTTGTATCTGCTTCTAAACCGTACTTATCGCCTTTTTCTTTTACGAATTTTTCATTTAACGGATAGTATGACGGGAATGCTAGTAAATTCAAGAAATATGGTACTGGCTTTTCTAATTCTACTTCTAGTGTATAATCATCTACCGCTTTTGCCCCCAAATCTGTTAGAGGTTTTTCACCCTTATTAATTGCTTCTGCGTTTTTAATATAGTAAGCAATAAATGCGTATTCTGACGCTGTATTTTTATCGAGTAAGCGCTGCCATGCAAATACGAAATCTTTCGCTGTTACAGGATCACCATTCGACCATTTTGCATCTTTCCGTAATTTAAATGTATATTTTTTGCCATCCTCGCTTTTCGTACTAGATTCTGCAGCAGCTGGGATTGGCTTATTATCTTTATCCAAACGATATAATCCTTCCATCGTGTTCCCTAAAATTTGTGACCCTAACGTATCAGTAGATTTAGAAGTATCCATCGTCGGAATTTCTTGATTCTCTGTACGATTTAATACTTGTTTTGCTGCGTATTTAATTTCGGATTTGTTCTCTTCCCCACCACCATTAGACGTCGTAGTTGTTTTCTTCTCCCCACCTGATCCAGAACACGCTGTCAACGCCATACTCATCGCTAAAACTGGCGCTACAACCGCCGTGAACTTTTTCATCTTTTTCTTCATTTTTGTACCCTCCCCAATTATATGTACGAAACTAGATTTGAGTAATTTCCTAATAATTAGTTATCAGAAAATTCTTATTAATTAATATTCTACTATTTTTTCTGGTTTTGTAAAGTTATTTTTAAAATATTCTAAAAATTATTCCTTTCACAATAGAAACCTTATATCCATTATTTTTTACATTTAATCTCATAATAAAAAGCATTCCAAAAGTAAAGAATCTACCTTTGGAATGCTCTATTATTTTATCCTTCTATTGTGGACAGCGAGATTCTCAATGCAAGAATAAGATAAGAAACTTGCATATATCCACTTAAAGATAAAACCACTATTTAAAAATTATTTTCCATCTTTTTCAGTCATATATGCCCACTTGAAGCTATACTCTGGGCTAATGTTATGGTGAACGATGCCTTTTGTATTTGGTTTTTGAACGTATGCATCACCACGTTGGTATAAAGGTACAATTGCTACATCTTTCTCAAGAAGCAATTTCTCAGCTTGTCCTAGCTCTTCCCAACGTTTCTTCGCATCGCCCATTAATTCTCCGCCAGCTTTTTTAATCATTTCATCATACTTCTGATCAGAGAAGCTCATTTGGTTATGAGAATGCTTAGACTCAAACATATCTAAGAATGTCATTGGATCCGCATAATCTGGATTCCAACCGCCATATGAAATATCATAATCTTGCTCTGTTTCTAATTTTAGTTTTTGCTTGAACGGCTGAAGTTTAATATTAACTGTTACACCTTTTAAATTCTTCTCGATTTGATCTTTAACATATTCTCCAACTTTTTTCGCATTACCAGTATCATAGTTTAATAGCTCAATTGTAACTTGATCTTTTCCAAGTTCTTTTTTCGCTGCTTCCCATGCAGCAGCTGCTTTTTTCGCATCTGGTTTAATACCGTTTTTAAATGTTTCTTGGAAATCTTTACCGTCTGGTCCAGTTGCTAATCCTTTCGGCACTAAGAAGTCCGCAGGTTTAGATCCATCATTTAAAATAACATTTGCTAAATTTTTCTTATCAATAGAGTAGGCAATTGCTTCACGTAATTTTTGACTCTTTAATGGTGTATCTTGTCCACCACGTTTTTGGTTCATACGAATAAAGTAAGTACTTACTTGTGAATAAGTCCCAAACTCTTCTTTATTGTTTCTATACTTATCAACGAATTCACCTGATAGAAGTGCAAAATCAATTGCATTTGTATCATATAAATTTACTTTTGTAGCTACTTCTTTTACTACACTATAGTTG
>NZ_WIPE01000073.1:58811-119625 GCF_009760835.1 Bacillus sp. EE-W1
TAGTTTTACAGTCTTTTTATCCCAATATTGATCATTTTTCTTTAGTTTCCATCCTTGCTCATGCTTCCAATCAGTAAGAACGAACGGTCCATTATAGACTGTTGTATCAGACTCTAAACCGTATTTATCTCCTTTTTCCTTCACGAACTTCTCATTTAATGGATAGTACGATGGAAATGCTACTAAGTTTAAGAAGTATGGTACTGCTTGTTCTAATTCAACTTCTAAAGTAAGGTCATCTACTGCTTTTACTCCTAGTTCCGTTACAGGTTTTTCACCTTTATTAACCGCTTCTGCATTTTTGACTGGGAATGCAATAAATGCATACTCAGCAGCTGTTTTTGGATCTAATAAACGTTGCCATGCAAATACGAAATCTTTTGCTGTTACTGGATCACCATTTGACCATTTTGCATCTTTACGTAATTTGAATGTATATTTTTTACCATCCTCACTCTTCGTGCTTGATTCTGCCGCAGCTGGGATTGGTTTATTATCTTTATCTAAACGGTATAAACCTTCCATTGTGTTCCCCAAAATTTGAGAACCTAATGTATCTGTATTTTTAGAAGTATCCATCGTTGGAATTTCATTTGTTTCAGTACGATTTAATACTTGTTTCGCTGCTAATTTTTCTTCTGATTTGCTATCTCCGCCAGAGCTAGAGTTTGTGCTTGTCTTCTTATCTCCACCTGATGTAGAACATGCTGTTAATGCCATACTCATTGCTAAAACTGGTGCTACAACCGCTGTTAGTTTTTTCATTTTTTTCTTTTTCACTTTCTGTACCCTCCCTAATTCTTAACGCTCTCATTTAAGAATTTTCCGATAATTCTGTTTTTCTTTATATATTTATCAGAAGATTCTTATTAACTATTATTCTACTAATTTTTTGAGTTTTGTAAAGTGTTATTATTGAAAATTTTTAAAAAATTATTTTTTTACAGTAATATTCATAAAAATTCCATAATCTTTTAAAACACTATACCTCATTGAATTCTATGTATTGATTTAATAGTCTTTATATCCCTTCGCTATAAAACACTTGTAAATTATTGTTAATAAATAATGTATATCGTAACAAACCTCTTTTCTACAAAAATAAAAAAGTCAGCTTTGCTGACTTTTTTATCCGGCCATTTTCTTTTTTTTCATTTCCTCTATTACTCTCGTATACTTCTCTTCATCAAATTCATTTTCACTTTTTGCAACAACTACAGTCGCAATACCGTTACCAATTAAATTGACGATAGCACGTGCCTCTGACATGAAACGATCTACACCAAGTAATAGTGCTAACCCTTCTAATGGAATAACATTCATTGCTGACAAAGTAGAGGCTAATACAATAAATCCCCCGCCTGTTACTGCCGCTGCTCCTTTAGATGTAACTAATAAAATAGCTATTATAGTTAATTGTTGACCTAGTGAAAGATCGACGTGAAAGACTTGAGCTAAAAATATAGTAGCCATAGATAAGTAAATTGTCGTTCCATCTAAATTAAAAGAGTACCCAGTCGGAATGACTAAACCTACTACCGGCTTCGAACATCCGAAGTCTTCCATCTTTGTCATCATTCGCGGCAATACTGATTCTGATGATGATGTCCCGAGAACAATGAGTAATTCTTCTTTAATGTGAGCTAAATATTTCCACAAACTAAATTTGTACAGTTTACAAATAAAATTTAAAACAATAAAAACAAATAATGCCATTGTTGCATATACACAAATCATTAATTTACCAAGTGGTATGAGCGTGCTTAAACCATATTTACCAATTGTAAACGCCATCCCGCCGAATGCTCCAACCGGCGCTAACTTCATAACAATAGATAAAATATTAAAAAATACTTTTGATAATCTTTCAAAAAAGTCAATAACCGGTTGTCCATTTTTCCCGAGCATTGTTAACCCTGCACCGAATAAAATGGAGAAAAACAGAACTTGTAAAATATCACCTTTTGCAAATGCTTCAAACATGTTAGACGGTACAATATGTAAAAAGAAATCCATCCACTTCATTTCTTGCCCGCTTTGTACATATTGTGAAACATCTCCGCCCTTTAGTTTCGAAGGATCTAATCCATCTCCGGGACGTACAACATTCGCTATGATGATACCAATAATTAAAGCCGCTGTTGTAACAATTTCAAAATATAATAGTGCCTTACCACCAACACGACCTACCTTTTTCATACTTCCCATACTTGCAATACCAAGCACAATCGTTAAAAAGATTATCGGTGCAATAACCATTTTAATCATATTGATGAATGTTTCACCAATTGGCTTCATCTCTTGTCCAACACTAGGCCAAATTGCCCCTACTGCAATACCACAAATAATTGCCACAATAACTTGGAATGTTAAATTCTTTACAATTCTCATTTTTAATACTCCCCTGTTTCGTTCATTTCTCCCATACGATTTCAATAATTGCTAATGATGTATTTTATGTAATAGCCCCCCTGCTATTTAACTTAAACCACATAATTATGTTACACTATTATCAATAATTTGAAAATAGTATATAATATTTGAATTTAAATGCCATACTATTAAACGTAATAAAAAAGCAGACATTATGCCTGCTTTAATTCTCCTCAATCTGCTTTTCACTTAATCCTAGATGTGTTCTAAGCGTATTACTCAAACTCTGTAGATCTTTTTTATTAGGGTTATAATAATATACACGTTGCCCATTTGGACCGTTAGGTAAATATAAATCATCTCCGCCTAATTGAATCTTTTCAACTGAACCATTTAAACCGTATTTATAAAAAGATAAAATATCATCCAGTACTAAATTTGTTTTAAAATCGCCGTCAATCGCCTCAACTATTTTTTCTAGCTTCGTAATCGAGCCTACACTTTTTAATTTACTTAACATCGCTTCAATAACAAGTTGTTGGCGCTGACCTCTCATTGCATCACTATCAATATGACGCGTTCTTGCCAGTGCAAGTGCTTCTTCCCCTGTTAATTTTTGTAGTCCTTTTTTCAAATGGATTGCGTCAGGTTCATCTTTACTATTTTGCTCCGTAAATTCAACTGGGACATTTACTTCAATTCCATCTAATCCATCAACAATTTTAGTAAATGAATTAAAATTAAACTTCACAAAATAATCAACAGGCACTTGTAACAACTTTTCTACTGCTTCCACTGAAGCTTGCGGTCCTCCATCTTTACCATTTTTAACGAAACCACTTCCATATGCATGCGTTATTTTATCTTTTTTCTTTTCAACTGGAACATATGTATATGTATCACGTGGTATGCTCGTTAATTTCACTGTCTTATCATCTTTATTAAAAGTAGCTAACAGTAGTGCATCTGTATGGAAAGCACCATTATACTCCTTTTGTCGTTCTTGATTTTCATCAATTCCCATAATTAAAAGTGAAACATTGTTTGCAATTGGCTTTACAGTTTCCTCACGTAAATGTGATTTTTCACCACGCGCTAAATTTAAACTAGACTTTTGTACGAGATTAGAAGTTTTCATATATACATAAGTACCATATCCAACTCCGCCAAATAGTAATACTGCTAACAAGACACTTATTATCGTTGTCTTTTTATATTTTCTTTTATTTTTCTTTTCTCTTGAAGAAGAGGTATTCTCCATATCGTTCCCTCCGTTTTCTATTCATCTAATATATTTTTCAATTTTTCATAATTAGTACTATCCTTTTGAAATACATTCTCTTTCAACACTTTGTTTATTTGTATCCATTCAGTTGTAATCGAATATTGAATCATACCTTCGTGGAAACTAAGGAACTTTAGCATAATCCCCGTATTTTTCTCTACAACCATTTCAAATTTCCCTCTTAAATCTTCAGATGTACTTACAGGCATTTCTATGTTTATTGTCCCTTCTATTTTGTAGCAATCAAGTCCAAGATACTTCGTTTCTTTATAATTCCAATCTTTATATCGGATTAATAGCTCAGCAAATTCTGATTGCATACTATACTTCGCAAATCCCACATATTCGTCATCATATCGTTTCTTTTCACCTGATTTTCTCAATAATCTTTCCGTAGGATTTAATTTTAATAGTTCATAGTTTCTTTCCTTCGGGCTCCATTTTGTCTCTCTATATGTATACTTCTCATCATCAAATTCTTTTTTCTTGCCCTCGTTATATATAATTGTTCGTTTTTTCGTTAGCTTATCTTCTTTCGAAGAGATACCTCTTTGTCGCTCCGTATCAATCGCATATTTGTATGTTGTAGCGATTCTTGATGAACTAGAATATTCCTCAAATTGTCCTGAAATATTTTTAAAATGATCAATGGAATCCAGCATCTTTTCATGAATCTTTTCTTTATCTGGATAGTTTACGTTCGATTTTATTTCTTCTTCATTTTCATAATCAGAAAACGCCTTTTTCTTTACATATTCAAATACCCCACCATTTTGAGCAAAAATTTGATCAGAAAACTCCGACATAGACACAATGGACAGTGTTAGAACCGCAGCACTTATAGCCATCATATAAACTTTGTAACCTTTCTTTTTTACCGGAAGATTATGTAGTGTACGATTAATCTTTTCATTTAACTCTGGTGGTACTATAACATTCTCTTCTTTTATTCTCTTTTTTATTTTCTCATCAAATAATTTTTCATTATCCATCCTATACACCTCCTATTCCATCTTTAATCGCTTTTGCAATTGTTCCCTCGCGCGTGACAATCTCGATTTCACTGTTCCTTTTGGCACTTCTAAAAGCTTCGCTATACTTTCTTGATTCATATCTTCATAATAAAAAAGCACCGTAACCGCTCTTAACTCTTCATGTAATGATTGAATCGCATTACACAAATCTATATCTTCATACTGATCACAAGCACTCATATTGTAATCATTTTCTTCTATTACCATTATCTTTTTGTAGGATCTAATAATATTGTTACACTCATTTATCAAAATTCGAATTAACCACGTTTGAAAAAACTCTTCTTTCTTTAATTTTTTTATATTTTCATAGGCTTTTAAAATTGTTGCCTGTATCGCATCCTCTATATTTGTCTCATCACGTAACATAGCCTTTGCAATACGATACATCTTCATTTTTTCTGTATGTATAAGCGCCATAAACGCTTCATGATCACCTTTTTTCGCTAAGGAAACATCGGTTTCTTCTTTTACAATCATTTTATATAAAGGGATTACTTTCACAATTGCTCCTCCTGTTTCATCCTCACTTCAAATTTAACTTTACATGTATTAGACGGATGAGCCTAGAAAAAGGTTCATTTTTTTGAATATTTCCATAAAAAAAGATAAACATTCTTCATGTTTACCTTTACTCAGATGTAATCCTAAGGAAATATCCATCTGGATCGACAACTTTAAATCCCCGCATCTCCCACGGATAAGTTTGAATTTCTTCTTGTATTGTGCATCGCTTCTCTTTACAACGTTCATATACTTCTTCAATCCGATTGACAACAATAATTAGTTCAAAGCCATTCCCCTTCATGTCTTTTCGATTGTAAAAATAGTGATTTTCACTCAATGTTGAATCAGTAGCTAGTAACAGAGAAAACTGATCGTGATTAAAACGTGCTGCATGCATACTTCTTTTATACAACTGTAAACCAATTACTTCTTCATAAAACAATAATGACTTCTCAATATCATTTACATATAGCTTAACCCGGAACAAATGATTCATTCGTTTCCTCCTCATCAAAAAAAGCCCACTCTATCAGTGGACTTTCTACTTTATAACGGTAAATCCCTTTTCCTAAACACTACAATTGCTACTATGAAAATACAAAGTGCTCCAGCAGTTAAACCTATACTCACTGGCCATATATTATATGTTCCCTCAGCAATTTCTTTCGGACGAAATAGCGTAAATAATGATATATTTCTCATCCACTCTAACTTATCGCTTAATTTACCTACCATGTCCGTTACGAAAAATAAAATAGTTAAACTTGCTGAGTAGCTAAGTGCCTTTCTTTCGTCATTACATATACAAGAAAAGAAAAATGAATACGCACTAACGACTAAAAATATTAACCCACCGACTATATTTATCTTCAGGAATAATTCTTTATTTAAGTTATTATCTTGCAGAAACCACTCTGCACCTACTATACCCGCTATATACGTAACAGTTACTATGATTAGTAACCCTAATACGAGAATAGCCGCTTGCGTGATTGCAATTTGCACTCTAGATACAGGTGTTGTTAGCAAGTATGCCATCGCTCCTTTATCTACATGACGAGCAATTAAATGCGTTGCAACTGTTACACAAAAAATTGTTAATATGATAATAAACAATAGACTATAATATTCGCCAGCTAAAAAATCCATTACGTTTTGAATCGGACTTTCCATTCCAACAATTTTTTTCACACTATCAGGCATAGCACTTATTAATTCATTTAACCCTTTCGCTGATACCATTGAAGGGAAGATCCAAATTAATAACCATAAATATAGAGCTGCACCAGTTGCATAACTCAAAATACTTTTTTGTGTTTCTTTCAAACTAGCTAAAAACAATTGCTTATTCATGCTTTACCCCTTCTTTCTTATCGTAATAATGCATAAATAAATGTTCTAAATCCATTGCTCTCGTTTGAAGCGCCGTTACATTATAGTTTGAAAGTGTTTGTAAAACAGCTTGATAGTTTCCTTGCACAATAATCGATGCTTCTCTACCTTTCACCGCTTCAAATTGCAAATTACATTGTGTAAGAGATTCAATCTCTTCTTGCGATGATACGGTTACATCTATTACCTGTCGTCTCAAGCTTTGTAAATCATGAATATTTTCAACCGTTACAAGGCGACCATCTTTAATTATAGCCACTCTGTCACAAGTTCTCTCAATCTCAGTAAAAATGTGCGATGACATAAGGATTGTTTTCCCTCTTTGCTTTTCTTCTAATATTAAATCGATAAACACTTGCTGCATAAGTGGATCGAGTCCTGATGTTGGTTCATCTAAAATTAACACTTCCGGATCATGCATAAAAGCAGCAACAATTCCTACTTTTTGCTTCATTCCTTTAGACATTTTTCGAATCGGTGTTTTCACATCAAATTGTAGACGTTCTATTAATTCATCTCGTCTTTTCGTATCCTTTAACCCGCGCATTCCTTGCATTAACTTTAAAAAATCTAATCCGTTCATTCCTTCAATAAAAGAAATTTCACCTGGCAGATACCCAACTTTCCTTTGGATTTTCGCCGCTTCATTCCAACAATCTAATCCAAAAATTGTCGCTTTACCAGCTGTCGGTTTTATAAATCCCATTAAATTACGAATTGTTGTGGATTTCCCAGCACCATTTGGTCCTAAGTAACCAAATACTTCCCCTTCTTTTACATCAAATGTAATATGAAACAAACCTTTTCCATTTGAAAACTGTTTTGTGACATTTTGAACTGAAATCATAATTCCACCTCATTTTTTGAAATATTTAATATGTGATATTTCAAAATCATTGTACTCCTCATCTTTCATATTCGCAACAACTTTTTGAAATATTTGTATGTCCATATTTCAAAATTATTGTTTTCCATTATTTTTTCTTGTATATTTTAATTGAGGTGATTGCATTGAACGGCTTTGAAAAAGTGAAAGAAAAGAAAAAACGTGCCATTAAAGAGGCAGCCTTCTTATTATTTTCAGAACGTGGATTTAATGAAGTGAAAATAGAACATATTGCAAAAGAAGCAAATGTTTCTCAAGTTACCATTTATAATCATTTCGGAAGTAAAGATGCATTATTTAGAGAGCTTATACAAGAATTTATCATATCTGAATTTCAATATTATAAAGATCTTGCAGAGGAAAAATTACCTTTTCATGAGATGATGCAAAAAATGATTGTAAGAAAAATGAATACTGGTGGGTTATTTCAGCCGGATATGTTACTACAAATGATGCAAAGAGATGAAGAGCTCCGAGAGTTTATTTATAGTTATCAAAACGAAAAAATCCTGCCTTGGTATTTAGAAATACTAGAACAAGCACAGCAAAAAAATGAAATTAACCCTCACCTTACTAAAGAAATGATGTTACTATACATTCAAATGTTCACTAAACTAGGTGATGATTTCGGGGCTCAGCTTCTTGAAGGAGATCGCGAAAAACATATACAAGATATCGTTACGATGTTCTTTTATGGACTGTCCGTCCCAGAAAAATAATGTTTCTAAAGAACAAATACCATCACAAAAAAGCCCTTTGGATATTTAAATCTCAAGGGCTTTTTCATGTCAATAAAATGATTAAAACTAACTTTATCTTAAAGCAGTTAAATGCTGCTTTATAGATAATACCTTATTATAGATTAACTCTTTTAGCATAACTGGCTGAATTGAGATAATTGTTTCACCGAAATTCAGAAAGTAACTTGAAATAAACTCAACTTCTTGTTTGTTAAAATAGCCTGTTATACTATAATTTTCATTTTCTTTTTGTATCCTCATGGAAGGATAATTCTCTTTATCAAAAATATCTTTTCCTTTTTGATTAACAATGACACGAAAATCAATTGCATCCGGCTTTCTGTGAAAAGTTGTAAGATAACTTAACAACTCTTCAAGATTTTTTGGATTCGTATTGCTTGTTTCCTCAATAGAAAGAATTTTATCACATCTAATTATTTGAACATTATTTGTCTCAAAATTAAAGATTTTAGCATACCACTGGCCAAATTTAGATTTTATTCGAATAAATTGGGCGACCAATACTTTTTCCTCATCTTTTTTTAAATATGTTAAATGATAAACTCGCTCAGCAAAAATCCCCTGTAAAATTTCTTTTAAGAACGGACTAAAATTACTATGATTTGTTACTTCAAAAGAAAGCGTTCTTTCCATGATTGAAATATTTTCACTCACATTATCAGGTAATACATGTTTAAATTTATTTTCAAGCGCAATACTTTCTACATTAAATGGTTTTGTCTTGTATCCATTTAGCGTAAGAATCGAAAAGTATAACGCATACATTTCATCCACACTAAAATAAATTGGCGATAATACACTATTTTCTATAATTTTATAACTTCCATTTCTACCCAGTTCAGAATATATTGGTACACCTATTTCTTCCAATGATTGAATATCTCGCAACGCGGTACTTTTAGAAATATCATATCTAGCCATTAAATCTTTTAAATTAAAATATCTTTTATTATTTAAGAAAATAAGCATATCATTTATTCGTTCCGTTTTTTTCATATTTCCCTCCCAAAAAGGTGTCATGTATTGGAACCTTTTTAGTCTATATTATAATTATTAACTAATAAAGGAGTTATATATTTATGACATTAGAAATAGCTATTTTTCTTTCAATGAATGGGCAAGCAAAGGAGGCAATTAATTTTTACACACGTAATTTAGAAGCTACGCAGTTAATGATTGTTACGTATGGAGAACTGGCCAAAAGAGATAGTTCTTTTAAAATTACAAGTGAAAATAAAGATCATATTGCTCACTCTGTTTTACAAATTGGGAATACAAAGCTAATGATAGCAGAAGATACAATGAAGCCTAATGAACGTTATAACGTTGGAAATAACATGTCACTTTGCATTCAAAGCGCTAATTTAGAAGAAATACAAAGGTTTTATAATAATTTAATTTCCGATAAGCATGTGAAGATAATCTCTCCGCTAGAAAAAAATATATTTAGTGAAGCATATGGGATTATTGAAGATCCTTACGGTATACAAATCCAGTTAATGTATGACAAACGATTAAACTAAATAATTATCCATATTCACATATTCCTAATAAAAAAGACACGAAATTCGTGTCTTTTTTACTTTACAGTGATGACTCTACCGGTTTCACTACTTTCAATCGCTAATTGAATAAGTCGAATAACTTCTAAGCCTTCTTGTGCTGTTACAGGTGGTTTCTCACCATTTACTATACTATCTCTTACACCTTTATAATACATGTCATAACAGCCAACTTCTGTTGGAATACGCTCTAGCTTTTCTTCCGTATGTAAAGTAGCAAAATTCTCTTCAGCATCTAATCCATAACCGTTATCGCCTGGCTTCATTCCATTTTTTAATTGTTCTTCCTGTGAATCCATACCGTATTTCACGATAGAACCTTTATCTCCATGCAATGTAAAGTGTGGACCTTCTTGCTTTACGTAACTGCTACTATGTAAAGTGACACGTTTAACACCGTAGTGAAGTATAACATGGAAGTAATCATCAATTTCTGCACCTGGTCGTTGTTTGATTACATCTGCACTTATCGCATCTGGTTTCCCAAATAATGATAATGCTTGGTCAATTAAATGCGATCCTAAATCATACAGTATACCTGATCCTGGTAAATTCTTTTCTCTCCAGCGATCACGTACATTCGGGCGAAAACGATCGAAATGCGCTTCATATGCGTATAGATTCCCTACTCTATTTTCTTCTAACAATTTCTTTATCGTTAAGAAATCATTATCAAAACGGCGATTATGATACACGCTTAACACCACATTATGCTGTTTTGCTAATGAAATTAGTTCTTCGCCTTCTTCAATTGAAACAACGAATGGCTTCTCCACAACTACATGCTTACCATGTAAAATTGCTTCTTTTACATATGGAAAATGAGTTGTATTCGGTGAAGTAATGACCACTAAGTCAATATCAGCACGATTTACTAATTCCTCAATTGTGCCAACAACTTCAGCATTTGGTAATGCTTGCTTCACTAGTTCTTCTTTTGAAGATAAAATAGCACGAATATCATATTCTTCTATCGTTTGTAATAATGGGATGTGAAATGTTGTACTAGAAAATCCAAATCCTACAATGCCTACACCTATTTTTTCCATGTTGCCCCTCCATCTGTCCCGCTTTAACGGACAGTAAGATTCCTACCTCAAAATTCAGCGAAAGCAAAGAAATTAGTTGAGGAATCAACTGCTCGTAAAAGTCCGATTGATTAAAGTTCCACTTTATGAGAACGATTTCATTCAGTTATTATAACAAGATTATTATTATTTACATAATAATTTGCCTAGAAAAAAGCATCTTGCCATTATTCATAGCAAGATGCTTTTTTACTCCGGTCGTTTTTTTGTCCACGTTTCAATAACTTCACCAGTATCATTAACATCTAGTACTAAACTACCGTTACTATACCGGTCTTTATTTCGATACGCTTTCGGATCAATTTCTTCTACAATATGTTTCTCAGTCTTCATATATACTAGTTCATCATCTCGAACAATTTCAATACCGACAATACGGTATGGATTACGTTTTAACTCTTTAAAAATAACAAGACCTCGCTTCGCTCTCGTTGATTTCTCAATTTCTGATGCTTTTAGACGTTTTACAGCACCTCGCTGCGTAACAAGAATAAGTTGATCTTTGTCACCATGTAACGGTTTACCCGAAGCGACATAATCATCTTCTTTTAAGTTAATTGCTTTTACACCAGCGGCCCTTACACCGACTGGACTTACTTCATCTTCATGGAAAATAAGTGCATATGCACCATAGGTTGCAAGAACAATATCACTCGTTCCATCTGTTGCAAATATATCTACAACATAATCATCTTTTTTCAAATTCACAGCGACGAACGCTCTTGAATAACGCTGAACTTTATATTGGTTTAATTCTGTTTTCTTAATCATACCATTTCGTGTAACAAATACGATAAATCGTTTTTCTTCTTCAAAATTCGGTACGACGGTCGCCCAAATAATCATTTCATCCCGCTCGAGTGAAACGAGATTCGCAACGTGTTGACCTAAATCTTTCCAACGAATTTCTGGCATTTCATATACTGGCAGATATATATAGTTTCCTTTATTCGTAAATAAGAGGACTGTCTCTGTCGTATTCGTATCGAATCGCTCCAGTAAGATGTCACCCTCTTTCATACCGAAGTCTTTTCCGTTCGATGCATTATGTGAACGCCAACCTGTTCGTTTCACATATCCTTCTTTCGTTACAGTAACGATGACATCTTCCTGCGGAATCATAACTTCCACATCGATTTTAATTTCCTCAATTTGTTCTTCAATAATAGCACGGCGATCATCACTATATGTTTTCTTGACTCTCTTCAAATCTGTTTTAATAACTTGAAGAAGTCTTTTTTCACTTTGTAAAATTGACTGTAACTCTATAATCTTCTTATTAAGCTCGTCTGCTTCTTGTTCTAGCGCCGTAATATCTGTATTCGTTAAACGATATAGTTGCAGCGAAACAATTGCTTCTGATTGCGCTTCTGTAAATCCAAATTTCGTACTTAAATTATCTTTTGCATTACGTTTATCTTTAGAAGCACGGATTGTTTCAATCACTTCATCTAAAATCGATAATGCTTTCTTTAAACCTTCTACAATATGTTGACGGTTTTCTGCTTTTCTTAATTCATATTGTGAGCGTCTCGTAACAACTTCTTTTTGATGCCCAATATACGCATCCAAAATCTTAGGTAATGTCATAAGTGTCGGACGACGATTATTTATCGCTACCATATTAAAGTTATATGGAATTTGTAAATCTGTGTTCTTATATAAATAATTTAAAATACCTTCAGCATTTACTTCTTTTTTTAACTCTACAACGATGCGAAGACCTGTACGATCTGTCTCATCACGTACTTCAGCAATTCCATCTAGTTTTTTATCTAGACGTAATTCATCCATTTTTTTAACAAGGTTCGCTTTATTTACTTCATACGGAATTTCTGTAATAACGATTTGTTGCTTCCCACCACGGATCGTTTCAACTTCAGCTTTTCCGCGAATAATAATTTTACCTTTTCCTGTTTCATACGCTTTTTTGATACCATCAATCCCCTGAATAATACCACCTGTCGGGAAATCTGGTCCTTTCATAACTGTTAATAAATCATCAACAGTACTATTCGGCTTATCAATACGCATCATCGTCGCATCAATTACTTCCCCAAGGTGATGCGGAGGAATTTCTGTTGCATAACCAGCTGAAATTCCTGTCGATCCGTTCACTAATAAGTTCGGGAACATCGCTGGAAGTACAACAGGTTCTTCACTCGTATCATCGAAATTTGACACGAATTCTACTGTTTCTTTATCGAGATCACGCAATAACTCAGATGCGATTGGTGATAATCGTGCTTCCGTATAACGCATTGCCGCTGCTGGATCGCCATCCACACTACCATTATTACCATGCATTTCAACTAAAACATTACGTACTTTCCAAGTTTGACTTAAACGTACCATCGCCTCATATACAGAGGAATCACCGTGTGGATGGTAGTTACCGATAACATTACCAACTGTTTTAGCTGATTTACGAAATGCTTTATCATGTACATTTCCTTCTACATACATAGAATATAAAATACGTCTTTGTACCGGTTTTAAACCGTCACGCGCATCTGGAAGCGCGCGATCTTGAATAATATATTTACTATAACGTGCAAAGCGGTCACCTAACACGTCTTCAAGCGGGAGGTCATGAAACTTCTCTGCCTGCATGTTATTCCACCTCCGTCTCCATAATCATTTCATTTTCTAAAATGTTTCCTTCTTCTTGCATACCAAATTGTACATTTCGTTCGATCCATTTACGGCGAGGTTCTACTTTATCACCCATCAATGTCGTAACTCGGCGCTCCGCTCTTGATGCATCGTCAATTTTCACACGAATCAACGTACGTGTTTCAGGATTCATCGTCGTTTCCCATAATTGATCGGCATTCATTTCGCCAAGTCCTTTATAGCGCTGCAGCATGTAGCCTTTACCGACCTTTTTTGTTACACCATCTAATTCTTCATCAGACCATGCATACTCAATCACTTCACTCTTACCTTTTCCTTTACTTACTTTGTATAAAGGAGGAAGTGCAATAAATACTTTGCCAGCTTCGATAAGTGGTTTCATATATCTGTAGAAGAACGTTAGTAACAATACTTGAATGTGCGCACCATCTGTATCAGCATCGGTCATAATTACAATTTTATCGTAGTTAATATCTTCAACAGCGAATTCATTCCCTACACCACCGCCAATAGCGTAAATGATTGTATTAATTTCTTCATTTTTAAAGATATCAGCAAGTTTTGCTTTTTCTGTATTGATTACTTTACCACGTAACGGTAATACCGCTTGGAAACGTCGGTCTCGACCTTGTTTCGCGGAACCACCCGCAGAGTCACCCTCTACTAGGTACAGTTCATTTTTTTGCGGGTTACGTGATTGTGCTGGTGTTAACTTACCACTTAATGTACCTTCTGATTTCTTTTTCTTTTTACCAGTACGCGCTTCTTCTCTCGCTTTACGAGCAGCCTCACGTGCCTGCGCTGCTTTAACTGCCTTTCTCACAAGAAGTGTAGCAACATCCGGGTTTTCTTCTAAAAAGTAAGCTAAATGCTCAGATACAATTGCATCAATTGAAGAACGAGCTTCACTTGTACCAAGTTTCCCTTTCGTTTGCCCTTCAAACTGAAGTACTTCTTCTGGTACACGTACAGAAACGATAGCCGCTACACCTTCACGAATATCTGTACCTTCTAAGTTTTTATCTTTTTCTTTTAATAACGATACTTTACGAGCATACTCATTGAACACACGAGTCATTGCTGTCTTAAACCCAGCTTCGTGTGTTCCACCATCTTTTGTACGTACATTATTTACAAACGAAAGAATATTTTCTGAGTAGCCATCGTTAAATTGAAAAGCTAGCTCTGCCTCAATTCCATTTTGTTCACCAGTAAAATATACAACCGGATGGATTGAATCTTTTTCTTCATTTAAGTATGAAACGAAAGCTTCGATTCCTGTTTCATAATGAAAGACATCTTCTAAATCATTTCGCTCATCTTTTATTGAGATTTTCATCCCTTTTAATAAGAATGCAGATTCACGTAATCTTTCACATAATGTTTCGTAATTGTAATTTGTTGTGCTGAAAATCGTTGTATCTGGTTTAAAATGTATTGTCGTACCAGACTCTTTCGTCTTCCCGATCTTTTCCAGTGTCGTTGCAGGAATACCACCATTTTCAAAGCGTTGTTCATAAATATTTCCGTCACGTTTAATCGTCACTACTAACCATTCTGACAAGGCATTTACAACTGATGCCCCAACACCGTGTAAACCACCACTTGTTTTATAGCCACCTTGACCAAACTTACCACCGGCATGAAGTACAGTTAAAATAACTTCAGGTGTAGGTTTCCCAAGTTTATGCATTCCCGTAGGCATTCCTCGCCCTTTATCAATAACGCTAATACTATTATCTTTATGTATTACGACAGAAATTTCGTCGCCAAATCCCGCTAACGCTTCATCAACGGAGTTATCTACTATTTCATATACTAAATGATGCAATCCACGGCTATCCGTACTCCCGATATACATACCCGGGCGTTTTCGAACGGCTTCAAGTCCTTCTAGCACTTGAATTGCATCTTCATTATATTGGAACTGATGCTTTGCCAAACTCCTTGCCCCTTTCCTAATCAAATCAGAACATATGTTTCTATTATAGAATAACGCCTCGACTATAGTTTTGGCAAGTTATCTTATCTCTTTTATATACCATTTTCAATAGAAAAATCCTTGTTTTTTCACAAGGATTCCTCTAGGCTACTATTTCAGAAAAATAATCGTTTGTCAACGAGAAATGGATATGTATGCCAAGATTATACATTCCAAACCTTTATCATGATCCAAATGATCAATATCCAAAATGGGATAACAAGTAACAATCCCCAAAAACAGCCTTTAAAAAATCTCATGATGAACACCTCGTTCATCGGCCCTACTTATTTATAAAGAGGGCTGAATCAATCTTTCTCTCTTTAAAACCTATACTATTTTGTCATCGCATGTTCTACTTTAATGCAACGATCCATTATTACAGTATAGCCTTTTTCTTGCAAAAGTTTATATGTATCTTCATCTTGTACTCCTAATTGTGCCCAAAAAACATCTGCATCAATCTCTACAAACTCTTTCGCAACATCCATTAAAAATTCTGAACGACGGAATACATTTACAATATCAACATGTTCCTTAATATCCTTTAGTGAAGAAACTGCTTTTTCTCCAAGCACCTCATCTACTGTTGGGTTTACTGGAATAATGCGATACCCAGCATCTTGCATTGCTTTTGAAACCATATACGATGTACGTTCTGGCTTATCCGATAATCCAACAACTGCAATCGTTTTGCTTTTCTTTAATACTTCACCAATTTCCGTACGAGTTGGGTTTTCAATTGTCATAATTTATCCCTCCTATTCCTTTAGTATAGCCGATAAAGAAAGTCTCTTTCAATATGAAAGAGACTTTCTTTTATTTCAATTATTGATTCTTTGTAGCTGAATTATCTGCTAAAGTAGCTGTTTTCGTCATTTTTTGACCGTTACGATAGAATGTAACTTCTACTTTCTCGCCTACTTTTTTCTTTTCATATAAATATTTACGGAATTGAAGTGAATTTTCTACTTTTTGATCATCTAATGATACTACAATATCATATTGCTCTAAACCAGCTTTTTCTGCAGGTGATATTGGGTAAATTTTACCTAATACAACGCCGTTTGTTACTTCTTTCGGTACTTTCAATTGATTTACTGCATAAGCTTGCACATCTTCTAATGAAACGACACCTACTCCAAGAGCTGGACGTTTCACTACTCCGTCTTTTTCAAGTGATTCAATAACTGGCTTTGCAATATTAATTGGAATAGCAAATCCAATTCCTTCAACTTCTTGTTGTGCAATTTTACTTGAATTAATCCCAATTATTTCACCATTTTGGTTAAATAACGCACCACCACTATTACCTGGGTTAATTGCTGCATCTGTTTGAATAACTTGAGCATTCCAATCTGCACGCTTATCGCCATCGATATCTACTGGAATTTCACGTTCTTTGCTACTAATAATACCTTCCGTTACACTTCCATCAAACCCTAGTGGGTTACCAATTGCAATCGCTTTTTCACCCGCACGAAGTTTACTTGAATCACCTAAAGTGGCAACTTTATTTACATTAGATCCATCAATTTCTACAACCGCTAAATCTAACCAAGGGTCTTTCCCTACAAGTTTTGCATCTACCTTTTTACCATCACTTAGTTTTACAGCAAGTTTATTCGCTCCATCTACTACATGGTTGTTCGTTACAATATACGCTTTATTTCCTGCTTTTTTATAAATAACACCTGATCCTGAGCCAGCTTGTTGCTCTTGGCCTGTCGGTTGCATTGCAAATGGATCAACACTTTGTTGCATATTAATAACACCTACAACAACATCTTTCGCGCCTTCAATCATACCAGGTAAATCAGTTTCATTTTTTGCTTTATTGACAACAGGAACTACAGTACCTTCAACTTTTGAATCCGAACTGAATGATGATACAGCCGCTCCATTATTTTGAGCCCATGGCATATATGGTGCCGCAAAACTAATTGTGACAGCCCCAACTACAGCTCCAACTAAACCTGTGAAAAAATAACCTTTTTTACTACCTGATTTTCTCACTTCTCTCGTTTCACTATGCTCTTCATTTAAATTTGGTCCGTCGTAATATCCCATGTTTACTTCCCCTCTCTGGTGAATTCGTATTTTCAGTATAGTCACGTTTTGTGTCCTTCTTGTGAACTCATCGTGAAATCCAATTAAAAAAATACTCTTATCTAACATTGTAGACAAGAAAAGTATTTTTTGTACATTCTACCTGCCAAAGAGGACATAAAATCGACATTTTCCTAGGCTAAAGTACACAATCCGTTACAATTATTCTTCAAACTTATAACCCACTCGAATAACAGTACCGATATGCTTCGCTTTATCTCCTAGCTTATTTCTTAGCTTTTTAATATGAGTATCAACCGTTCGGTCATCACCGTAGTAATCATATCCCCATAACTGATCTAATAAATGTTGACGTGACAACACAATTCCTTTGTTCTCCATTAAATAAACAAGAAGTTCAAATTCCTTATGTGTCAATATAATTTCTTCTCCATCTACTAAAACGGTTCTAGATAGACGATTCACTTCTATTCCAGCTAAAGACATAGCATTTTCTTCCGCTACTCCTACCACACCATCCGCGCGTTTCAATAACGTCTTCGCACGAGCTACTAACACTTTCGGGCTGAAAGGTTTCGTTACATACTCATCTGCACCTAATTCGAACCCTAGTAGTGTATCATCCTCATCTGAACGTGCTGTCAACATAATGATCGGTACTGCTGATTCTTTTCTAATTCGTCTACAAACAGACCATCCATCTATTTCTGGTAACATAATATCTAACATAATTAAATCAATTTCATGCTCTGCAAATAATTCTAACGCTATTTTTCCGTCTTCTGCTTCGATTACTTCAAAACCTTCATTACGAAAATAATCACTAACGATTTCACGTAATCTTCTTTCATCTTCAACAAGTAATACTGTTTTATTCATATAATCTATCCCGCCTTTTTACTCTTTCAATCGAATAATACGTTGATTGGAGCTTCCGCGAAATGGAAGTGTTAAATCTTTTTTCTCGATTTCAAACCTTCCATCGACTAAAACATCCCCATAATGTAACAACTCTATCATATCATTATTTTGAGAACTCTGTATCTCTTCTAACGTATAACCTGTATACATCCATAGATTTTTTTTCAAGTCTTTCACAGCTTTTGCTACTTTTTTCACTTCAGCAGCTTGGAAGAATGGATCTCCACCTGAAAATGTTACATCAGTTAATGAATTACTTGCAATCTCGTTCACAATTTCTTCTACTGTCATTTCAGTTCCATTACAAATATTCCACGATTTTGGATTATGGCAACCGAAACAACGATGCGGACAGCCCGCAAAAAACACGACTGTCCGCAACCCTTCCCCATCTACTACACTATCATGAATGATGTTCATCACTTTCATTTATGCTTCACCCGATCCATCTCTTCACTACGTTTCGCACTATTCCACTTCGACATATCTCCTACAAGATAACCTGTTATACGGCGAATTCTTTCTATATTAGCTTCGTCTTCATTTCCGCAACTTGGGCATTCATTTCCAATAACTCCGTGATAACTGCAGCACTTACAACGGTCAACAGGATGATTAATTGAACCGTATCCAACGCCATGATTTGCCATCGCTCGTACAATTTGTTTTAACGCCTGTTTGTTATGCATAGCTGCTCCGTCTAGCTCAATATACGTAATATGTCCCCCGTTACATAGAGCATGGAAAGGTCCTTCTAAACGAATTTTATTTATCGCTTGAATGCTATAGTAAACTGGGATATGGAATGAATTCGTATAATAATTATGGTTCGTTATACCGCTAATCACACCAAATTCTTCTCTATCTTTTTTCACAAACTTCCCTGATAACCCTTCTGCAGGAGTTGCAATTACTGAGAAATTCAGTTCATGTTCTTCCGTTGCTTTATCCATTCTATCTCTCATAAAGGAAATGATTTCATATCCGAGTTTCCATGATTCTTCATCTTCTCCATGATGCTTTCCTGTTAAAGCTACTAAACACTCCGCAAGACCGATAAAACCAAGACTTAACGTCCCTTGCTTTAAAATGGATGCTACAGAATCTTCAGGCTGTAACTTCTCTCCACCGCGCCATACACCTTGTGAATATAAAAATCGAAAATCTCTTGCTCGCTTCGTACATTGATACTCAAATCTCTCTAATAATTGCTTAATCCCTAAATCTAAGTAATAATTTAACGCTTCAAAAAATGCTTCTTTTGAACCACTAATTAACGCTAATTTCACTAAGTTGATAGACGTAAATGATAAATTGCCTCTTCCAATCGCTGTTTCTTCTCCATGTATGTTAGACATGACACGGGTACGACATCCCATATAACATACTTCACTTTCCGGTCGTCCGTCATAATGCACTGCATTAAATGGCGCATCTAAAAATGAAAAGTTAGGGAATAATCGTTCAGCCGTTGTCTCTAACGCTAATTCAAATAAATCATAGTTCGGATCACATTCTTCAAAGTTCACACCTTTTTTCATTTTAAAAATTTGAATCGGAAAAATTGGTGTTTCTCCTTTACCAAGACCAGCTTGTGTCGCTTTTAAAAGTTGTCTAACTAATAACCGTCCCTCTTTTGATGTGTCTGTTCCATAATTAATAGAAATAAACGGTACTTGTCCCCCGCCCCTACTGTGCATACTATTTGAATTATGAACGAAAGCTTCACACGCCTGATACGTATCATTTTCTGTTTCTTTCCATGCAAATTCTTCTATTTGTTCTTTCGTAAGCGGATATGACTGTAATCGTTTCTTATGCCTCGCTACTGTTTTTCTCACATATGGAGCTAAATCAATATCAAAGAGTGCAAATGATTGACCACCGTGCTGCATATTTTGATTCGCCTGAAAAATAATAGACGAAAGAGCCAATGCACTTTTAATATCCTGCGGTTGTCTCATATGCCCATGTCCGGTATGAAAACCGTCCGCAAGCATTTGCGCTAACGGAATTTGCGAACAAGTCGTCGTTCCTGTCGCATAAAAATCTAAGTCATGTGGATATAATATATTTTGATTTATTGCTTTTTTCACTTGATCTGACAATAAATTTTCAACTGCATAATATTTCGCACTCTCTGATGCGAACGTTCCCATTACTCCCATTGGAGAGCGACCATCTACATTTGCATTTTCTTGCATTAAATCTTGCTCACTACCGTGGACAATCGTCTCAAACACTCTCATTAATTCTTCTCCACGTACATTTCGTTGTAACATTTATAACCCTCCACCAATATGTTGTTGTCTTTTGATTAAAATGTTACTACATATAGTCTTGGTGTTTCTGTGAGAAATGTAACATTCCTGTGAAATTTTTTTCACGAAATAATGAATTTTTCATTTACAAAAAAGAAATGTGCTCTTTACAAATGTATGGTACAATATACGGGAAAAACTCTTTTTACCCTTTATCAACACATTTGAATAAAGGAGACTGAACTTATGGTTATTACATATCTTTTATTTATCGTTGCCTACTTACTTGGCTCGATTCCATTCGCACTAGTCGTTGGAAAAATCGGCTACGGAATCGATATTCGTGAGCACGGAAGCGGTAATCTAGGCGGAACAAATACATTCCGCACACTAGGGAAAAAAGCAGGTTTTATCGTTACAATTGCTGACATTTTAAAAGGTACATTAGCAACAAGTCTACCGATTATTTTCGGTTTAGATGTTCACCCACTATGGTTCGGATTAGCAGCTGTTCTTGGACATGTGTATCCGATTTTCGCGAAATTCCGTGGTGGTAAAGCTGTTGCAACTTCTGCTGGCGTGCTATTATGCTACTCTCCAGTTGTTTTTGCAATATTAGCTGTTGTCTTTTTCAGCCTTTTATTTACAACAAGATACGTATCACTTTCTTCTATGGTAACAGCCGTCGTTGCTGTTATTGCATCCATTGTTAGCGGGGATAAAATCTTCATTATTGCGATGTGTTTATTAGCAGGTATGGTTATTTATAAACACCGTGCAAATATCGGACGAATTATAAATAAAACTGAACCGAAAGCAAACTTTTCAAAAAAGCAAAAATAAGATCGTAACCCACATAACGCAAAAAGAAAACGTGAAGCATATTAATAGCGTCTTTTTGCGTTATTTTTTATACTAAAGAAAAAGCAACATAATTTGGAGGAACTATACATGAATCTTTCCGTAACAAAAGAAGCAGCACAATGGTATAAAAACGAATTAAACTTACAATCGGGTGAAACACTACGCCTTTTCGTACAATACGGCGGTTGCAGTACTGTGCAAAAAGGACTTTCTTTAGGTATTCGTAAAGATGATCCTGCACATCCTGCTGTTCAAACTCAAGAAGAAGGTATTAACTTCTTTATTGAAGGCGATGATGAGTGGTTCTTCGATGGACATAATTTAGCTGTTACATTTAACGACGGTGATGATTTCCCGCAATTTAATTATGAAAAATAAAAAAGCGTGGCTTCTGCCACGCTTTTTTATTTTTTCTTAATTTCCTCATATTTCGCATACCACTCTGGATATAACTTTTTAAATGATACAGGCCTGAACCCTTCTTTTTTCGCGCAAATATTCGTCGTACTTGCAGTAATGCAAAGTTCACCTTCACCGTTATATATTTCATAACCATATACAACGCGAAGCGGACTAACAGTATCAATCCACGTTTTCACAATTGCTTTTTCTCCGTAACGCATCGCTTTACGATATGAAATTTGCAAATCTAACACAGGAGAAATAATTCCCTCTTTCTCCATTTCAACATATGAAAATCCTAAATCTTGTATAAGTTTCGTGCGACCTAGTTCAAGCCACACCAAATAGTTTGAATGGTAAACAACACCCATTTGATCTGTTTCCGCATAACGGATTTCAACTTTATGTTCTGCTACAAACATATGTATTCGCCTTCTTTCACTTCTGCTACCTTGCATACATTTAATCATAATACAGTGACATCAAAAATAAAATAAAAACAGTGAATCTTTTACTGAAAGGAGCAAGCATATGATTCAAATTGTAACTGTTCGTAGCGGTGATAGCGTATATAGCTTGGCATCAAAGTACGGATCAACACCTGACGAAATAGTAAAGGACAATGGACTAAATCCAGCTGAAACACTCGTTGTAGGTCAGGCACTGATCGTTAATACGAAAGGGAATAATTATTATGTACAGCCTGGCGATAGCCTATATCGCATCTCTCAAACATATAACGTACCTCTCGCTAGTTTAGCTAAGGTTAATAACTTATCTTTAAAATCCATTCTCCATGTTGGACAGCAATTATATATACCAAAAGGGACAAAACGCGCAGTAGAATCCATCGCTTATTTACAACCTTCAACAATACCAATAAAAGAAAGTTTAGTTAACGCTACGCGTGCCATTAATCCATTTTTAACATATTTGGCTTACTTCAGTTTCGAGGCAAAAAGAGATGGTACGTTAAAAGAACCAACTGAAACAGCTAAAATCGCTAATATTGCAACGCAAGGCAAAACCATCCCGATGCTCGTTATTACAAATATTGAAAATGGAAATTTCAGTGCCGATCTGACATCGGTTATTTTACGCGATGCATCGATTCAAAACAAATTTATTACTAACATTTTACAAACAGCTGAGAAGTACGGTATGCGAGACATTCATTTTGATTTCGAGAGTATAGCACCTGAAGATCGCGAAGCGTATAATCGTTTTTTACGAAATGTAAAAACACGCTTACCTAACGGATACACATTGAGTACAACGCTTGTACCGAAAACAAGTTCAAATCAAAAGGGAAAATTTTTCGAAGCTCACGATTATAAAGCACAAGGGCAAATTGTTGATTTCGTCGTCATTATGACATATGACTGGGGTTGGCAAGGCGGGCCACCGATGGCTATTTCTCCTATCGGTCCTGTAAAAGAAGTACTTCAATATGCAAAATCTCAAATGCCTCCCCAAAAAATTATGATGGGGCAAAACTTATACGGATTCGATTGGAAACTTCCGTTCAAACAAGGCAATCCGCCTGCAAAAGCAATTAGCTCTGTCGCAGCTGTCGCACTAGCTCGTAAATACAATGTCCCCATCCGCTATGATTTCACAGCTCAAGCTCCTCATTTTAATTATTTTGATGAAAATGGTGTTCAACACGAAGTTTGGTTTGAAGATTCACGGTCTGTTCAAAGCAAATTCAATTTAATGAAAGAACAAGGTATAGGCGGTATTAGTTACTGGAAGATTGGCTTACCATTCCCGCAAAATTGGCGTTTACTCGTTGAAAATTTTACGATTACGAAAAAGGGCTGACATAAGTCAGCCCTTTTTGACTATTAAAAATCCGTCACAAAAAGAAGAATGACAACATTCTCCCTTTTTTAACCGTTATCAACAATCGGTTGTTTGCCTGTTTGGTCTTGCATTTGCTTTCCTTTATTGCCACCAGCTTTTTTTGATTGTGTTCCAATATGATTCGGTGCAAAGTCTTTTGAATTCTTTTTCGGATTACCCATTACTATCGCCTCCTTAACACTAGTATCGTACTAGTGTTAAGAATTATTCAGCTTGCTTAAAAAGTTGCATTTCATAACGTTTTTCAATACGCTCTTCAATGCGATCGATTGCATCACGATCACTTAATAATTGTTGTTTATTTTCTTTCACAAGTTCGTCAAATGATTTACGGCGACTTCTTCTCATGCTGTTCACCCTCTCTCCTTCGCATTCTTACTATACATAGTATGAGCAAATGAAAAACTCTTTAATCAGATTTGCAAGAAAATTTTATGTTTTAGTACTCCTAAAAAAACTCCGTGCACAACTTCTTGTACACGGAGTTTTTTATACCATTATATTTAAATATTCTTTTAGCTTTTCATCTGCATTCATTTCACTTTGTTTATACTCACTTAGCGCTTGCAGTACGAAATCATACTGTCCTAAAATATAACTTTCTAATTTCAGGACATCCTCTAAGCTATTAAGCATAATTCTCGTATTACCAACTTCACTTTTTAACGCGGGTTCACAATTTAAACTCGTACATATTTCTTTCACATCATCTTCTAATATCTCCGTTAATACGTATTTCTTTCGCCCTTTTACTTTTACTCTCATAACTGGATAAAAAGCTTTTATATCTAAATAGCTTCCTACACTCATACAACGAATCCATTCGATATCACGTTTATTTCGTACAAGTATCTTTTTTACTGCTTCATATACTACTGTTTCATCAAGTACTTCTGTATTCGATTTCCTGTTTGTTTCTTCTTCAATAGATGCACATTTTTGATAAACAGCTGCACAAGTAATACAATCATCAAATGCATTATGAGAACTTAAACGAATGCCAAGCATTCGCTTTAACGTTTCAAGTTTATGATTAGGTGCGTGCTTCATATATTTCTTCGCTAAAAACACAGTATCAATCACTTTATTTTGAGGTTCAGGCAGCCCAAGCATATTTACATTACTTTTTAAAAAACGCATATCAAAAGATGCATTATGAGCGACAATAACATTTGTATGTAAAAATGCTAAAAATAAAGGTAATACTTCTTCAATCGTCGGTGCATCTGAAACACGATAGTTTGTAATACCTGTTAAACTCGTTATTCGGTCCGGAATTGAACGCTCTGGATTCACATAGGAAACAAATTGATCTACTAGTTCATGATTACGATATTTCACTGCTGCTACTTGAATAATTTTATCATTATAAGGGTTAAATCCTGTTGTTTCAAAATCAATTACAACATAATCTAACGGTAAGGATATATTCCCCACTACAAACACTCCTTTACCTCTAAACGTTTATATTTCTTTTATCATAACATGCTGCTATCACTACGTGAAAAAGAAAAGGCAGAAATGGTAACTTTCCACCTCTACCTTTTCACCATTATTTTAATTTAGCAATCCGTTTCTCCATCTCTTTTTGCGTCATCGGTCCAATAAACTTATCTTGAATGACACCTTTCGTATCTATAAAATACGAAGTTGGAATCGTAATTACTTTATACGCTGTTGTCACATCAATATTCTTGTCCAATAAAATAGGAAAAGTAATTCCTTTTTCTTTTGCAAAATTGCTTACCTTTTCTACTCCCCCGCCCTTTTCTGAAGGCGTATAATTTATTGCTAAAATTTCTACATTTTCTTTATGTTCTTTATAGAAAGCCTCCATATCCGGCATTTCTTGCTGGCAAGGTCCACACCACGTTGCCCAAAAGTTTAAAATCACTTTCTTTCCTTTCAAATCTGATAACTTTACATTCGTTCCATCTAACTTCGTTAATTCAAAGTTTGGCGCACTCTTCCCTATTTCGATACCATTACTTGCAATCATCTCTTTCATAGCAGCTTCACTTTTTTCTTGCTCCCCTTGTACCGCCTGGTCTTTTTTACCAAACTGTTCATAAGCTGCATATCCCGCTAAACAAAGTAACACTACAATAATCGTAAGCTTCCGCCACATTTTATATCACCCTAACGTATTTATCTTCTTATTAACCTAATTACCCAAATACTATATACCTTATTTTAGCTTATACGGACAAGCTTGGAAATATTCACAGTCAAAATAATTAGAATATTCTTATTTAAAGTGAAGTTTTTTCCTTTTTATCATATAATTAGAAAAACAGATGAGGTGTTTTATCTTCTTATTGACCCACTTACCTATTTACTCTCGTAGTTAAATAACCTTCAACAAAAGGGGGATTGTTTATGAATTCATTCGAAAAAAAAACATTATATATTCTTAGTTTTCTTTTATACCCAATCGGCATTATTACATGGATCATTTCACTCTTTAGTAAAGATTTTGAAAAAAAGAAAGTGGGGCGTATTTGTCTCTACGTCTCTCTAGTCTCATTCGTCCTTTTCTTAATTCTCGGAATTGTAACTTTCCTTATGACTGCTACTTTTAACGTTGATCTGAATCACTCCGAATCTATCGAGTATCAAATAAATGATGCTGAATAAAGATAAGAGCAGTTCTCTTATCTTTATTCATATCTCTGTAAAAACGAATGACTATTTATTAATTTTTCAGGACTTCCACATGCAATAATACTTCCTTCTCTCATTATAACAACACAATCTGCTAGTATCGCTTTCTCTACATCATGTGTTGCCACAATTCTCGTGACCCCTCTTCCTAATCCTTCTATCATATTCCAAACAGTTTCTTGATTGCCCGGATCTAATCCCGCAGTCGGTTCATCTAAAATAATAAGATTCGGATTTGAACCAATAGCGCGTAATAATGCAAGACGTTTTCTTTCCCCTCCAGAAAACTCTTCCCCGCTTTTATGTAGTACAGTTTCAATCCCCCTAGGTAAATCACTAATAATCGGTTTCACATTTACAAGTTCAATATTTTTTTCTAACTGATTTTCTAGATACTTTCCCCCGAAATACATATTCTCTTTTACTGTCGTCCGAAAGAAACGAGGTTCTTGCCACACTGTCGTCATACGAGCCTCATTACCATAATAAACAATGTTACCGTTAGATGGTTTATACAACCCTATCATTAATTTTAAAAGTGTCGTCTTTCCTGCACCACTTTCTCCTACAATCATAACGAGTTCACCACGATTAATTTGCAAATCAATATTATGAATTCTGCATTTCTCTTCATTACTCTCCTGAAATGAAACATTTGTTACCGTCATCCCCATCGCTCTTTCTACCTTACTATTTGCCACTCGTTTATCTAAAAAGGAAAAAACTCTATTTGCCGAAGCAACTGCAACTTGTGTCATCATTAATAAATCGCCAACGTAGCGGACTGGAAAAAAGAGCATTTCAATTGTGGCTAACACGGCAACAATTGAACCAACTTCCATTTCCCCCTTCATTATTTTCTGCGCGCCTATAATGAGAACAACGATATATGCCCCTGTTTCAATCACGGTTCCAACTACTCCAATGCAATGTTGCATCATCGTCTTCTTTACTTCTGTTTTATAAGATTGTGCCGTTACTCCCTTAAATAAGCGAATGGCCCATTTTTCTTTTTGCAAACTACGTAAATCTTGTGCTCCTTTTACAAACTGTGACACCATCTCTACAACACTTGATTGATTTCTTTGAGCAATGCTGGCGATATTTCTTATCTTTTTCCCCATCAACATCGGAACCGTTGCACTTAAAAATAAAAACGGAGCTACCCACAATATGAACTTTATATCTATATGTTGTAGTGCTATGATTGCGCCAATAAATTGGGCAATAGCATGTATATATTCTATTAATATAGATCCATATAATCTGACCCAGTTCGGAATATCAGACACAACTAATGTCTCTAACTCTCCTCCCTTAATCTTCTCACTCTCTTCAAACGGTAATGAGAAGAAATGACGCAATACATCTATACGCTTCTCTCGTAATATTCGCTGACTCGCTTTTGAACTTACATAATCAAATGAAAGATTGTTCACCCACATCAACAAGCGGCTAGCTGCAAACAAAGTAATGTAAAGATACACCTCCTTTAACTCTCGTTGAATAAGGTTATCTACAATTAATCCCATGAATAGTGGACGAGATAAATTTAAAATAGCAGCAAAGCATCCACTACATACAGCTGCTATTACTAATAATTTTTCTTTCTGTAACGGTAACAATATTCTTTTATATTCTTTCATGATGTTCCCTCCATTTTTATAGTAAAAAGAAAGGGATGAAACCAAATGGTTTCATCCCTTTCCATAAAATAAGGAAGCTAACAGTTGTTAGCTTCCTTATCGTTCATTTCAATTATTTAGTTCGACACTTTAGACTCTTCAATTTTCTCACGAAGAACCATTTGCAGAATACCACCGTGACGGTAGTAGTCAATTTCTACTTCACTATCGAAACGAGCTACTACTTCAAATTGTTTTTCGTTGCCATCTGCATCAGTTGCAACTACTTTTACAAGATCGCGTGGTCTAACTGTTTTGTCAATTTGAATTTCAAATGACTCGTTACCAACAAGACCTAACGTTTCAGCGCTTTCGCCATCTTTAAATTGAAGTGGTAATACACCCATTAATACTAAGTTACTACGGTGAATACGTTCGAAGCTTTCTGCGATTACCGCTTTAATACCTAATAAGTTTGTACCTTTCGCAGCCCAGTCACGAGAACTTCCCATACCGTAATCTTTACCAGCAATAACTAGAAGGCCTGTGCCATCTTCTTTATATTTCATAGCAGCATCATAGATTGATGTTACTTCACCAGTTGGCCAATATGTTGTGTATCCGCCTTCTGTTCCTGGTGCGATTTGGTTTTTAATACGGATGTTCGCGAATGTACCACGCATCATAACTTCGTGGTTACCACGACGAGAACCGTAAGAGTTAAAGTCAACAGGTTGTACGCCGTTTTCTAATAAGTAGCGTCCTGCTGGTGTATGCTTACCAATTGAACCTGCTGGTGAAATATGGTCTGTCGTTACAGAGTCTCCAAATTTACCAACTATGCGTAAATCTGATAACGTTTCAACTTCACCTGGCTCTTTAGATAATCCTTCAAAGAACGGTGGGTTTTGAATATAAGTTGAATCATTATCCCAAGTATATAAAGCTTCATTTGAAGTTTGGATTTCATTCCAGCGCTCATTGCTGTTAAATACTTGTGCATATTCTTTCTTGAACAGTTCAGATGTAACAACGTTTTGAACTACATCTTCAATTTCTTTAGCTGATGGCCAAATGTCGTTGAAGTAAACAGCATTGCCATTTGCATCTTTACCGATTGCATCATTTTTCAGGTCAATATCAACAGTACCTGCAAGTGCATATGCCACAACAAGTGGTGGTGATGCTAAGTAGTTTGCTTTTACAAGTGGATGAATACGACCTTCAAAGTTACGGTTACCAGATAAAACAGATGTTACTAATAAATCGTTTGCTGCGATTGCTTCTTCTAATTCCTCTGCTAACGGACCAGAGTTACCGATACAAGTCGTACAACCGTAACCAACTGTTTGGAAACCTAATTGATCTAAATATGTTGTTAAACCTGATTTATCTAAGTATTCAGTAACAACTTTAGATCCTGGTGCTAATGATGTTTTTACGTACTCAGGTACTACAAGCCCTTTTTCAATTGCTTTCTTCGCAACTAGACCTGCCCCAATTAATACGTATGGGTTTGATGTATTTGTACAGCTTGTAATTGCAGCGATTGCAATTGCACCTGTTTTCATCGTTACTTCTTTATCTTCTAATGTAACCTTCACTTCTTTATCGAACTCTTGCTCATTAAATCCAAGTCCTTGTGTTCCAACTGGTGCTACAACAGCTTTATGGAACGCATCTTTCATATCTGAAAGTGGAATTAAATCTTGTGGGCGTTTCGGTCCAGAAAGGTTAGATTCGATTGTATTTAAATCAATTTCAACAAGATCAGTGTAAATTGGATCTTTGCTGTCTGCTGTATAGAATAAACCATTTGCTTTACAGTATTCTTCAACAATGCGAATTTGCTCTTCATCTCTACCTGTTAAACGTAAGTATTCTAATGAAATATCGTCAATTGGGAAGAATCCACAAGTTGCACCGTATTCTGGTGCCATGTTTGAAATTGTTGCACGGTCAGCTAAAGGCATGCTCTTTAGTCCATTACCGAAGAACTCAACGAATTTACCAACTACACCTTTTTGACGTAATACTTGTGTTACTTTTAATGCAACGTCAGTTGCTGTAGTACCACTTGGAAGTGTACCAGTTAATTTCACACCGATTACTTCAGGTACTGGGAAGTATGAAGGCTGTCCAAGCATTCCTGCTTCCGCTTCTATACCACCAACGCCCCATCCAAGAACGCCGATACCGTTAATCATTGTTGTATGTGAGTCTGTTCCAACTAATGAATCTGGGTATGCAACTAAGTCACCTTCAGCATTTTTCACAGCATGAACAACTGGTGCTAAATATTCAAGGTTTACTTGGTGTACAATACCTGTAGCTGGTGGCACTGCGCGATAGTTATCAAATGATTTTTGTGCCCAGCTTAAAAATTTATAACGTTCTTCATTACGTTTAAACTCTAAGTCCATGTTGAATGCAAGCGCGTCTGCCGTACCCGCTCTATCAACCTGTACAGAGTGGTCAATTACAAGGTCTACAGTAATTTCTGGATTAATTTTATCAGGATCCCCGCCCATATCTGCCATTGCTTTACGAAGCGAAGCCAAATCTACAACAGCTGGTACACCAGTGAAATCTTGTAAAATTACACGAGATGGTTTAAATGGAACATCGATATCTTGCACATCTTTCGTTCCCCATTTCGCTAAATTTGTAACATGCTCTTCTGTAATTACACGTCCGTCTACTTGACGAAGTACTGATTCAAGTAAAACTTTCACGGAATATGGTAATTGAGATACGTTGCCAACCCCTGCGTTTTCAAGCGCTTTCAAATCATAATAATGATACGTTTTTCCATCTAATTCAAAAGTTGCACGTGATTGAAATGGATTATGTTTGACCATTATGTTTCCCCCCTGTTAAACGTGACTAAGTTGTCTGAATATAAAATGTAGACAAACTTTTCAATACCTTACGATAATATCTTATTACAACTTTCTAAATAAGTAAATAATAAGAAACTTATAGATTATCATAAGTTTTCTTTATGTTTCTAAATTTGAATAGTGTTCACGCTCCTTATGAATACTATTACCATAAAGTAAAGTGCTCTATTAGTGCTTTACTTACAGTTCATACATACTATGAACTGCTCATCATTCAACATACAAAAAAAGTTATAGAGGTGAAATAAAATGGGTAAAAGAAAAGCAAATCATACTATTTCAGGAATGAATGCGGCATCTGCACAAGGACAAGGTGCTGGTTATAATGAAGAATTTGCAAACGAGCCTTTAACTCCAGCAGAGCGACAAAATAATAAAAAACGTAAAAAGAACCAGTAACGAAAAATCCCAAAAGGTCCATTTCCTTTTGGGATTTTTTCTAATGTTTATAACGTAGTAATTCTGAAACCGTTACAAATCGATATCCTTGTTTTTTCAGCTCAGGTAAAATTTTTGCTAATGCTGCTACTGTTTGACTACGATCATTTCCTCCATCATGTAACAATACGATATCTCCACTTTTAGCATTTTTTACTACATGATTTACAATGGATTCAACCCCTGGATTTGCCCAATCACGCGGGTCTTGATGCCACGACCATAGAACAGTTTGATAACCTGCTTCTTTCGCTGTTTTAAATACAGCATCGTTAATATATCCGCCAGGTGGACGGAATAGTAAAGGTTCTTCCACCCATTTTTCGAAAAATTTCTTTCCATCTAAAATATCATTTTCTAATTTTTCATCCGATGAATTACTCGCATATAAATGATTCATCGTATGATTTCCAATTTCATGTCCCTCTTTTAACACTTGTTTCACTAAATATGGATTACGCTGAACTCGAAATCCAATCATAAAAAATGTTGCTTCTGCTTTATATTGACGTAATAAATGTAAAACTTGCGGTGTATAAGTTGGATCTGGGCCATCATCAAATGTAATGGCAATAATCTTTTCATTATTAGGTACTTCCCACGTTACATAGCCAGTTGGTTCTAGCTCTTTTCTGAGCAACATTTTCGCTTCCACTTTTTCAACTTGAAATATATGTAATGCGCATAATAAACAAAAAACGAATAGAAAAATCTTCTGTTTTAGCATAACGTTCGTCAAAGTAATAAGGTTGTCGAATACACAACAATCTCATTTACTTTTCTAATTGATCTACATTTCGCATAATGTTTTGGAGATTATTTTCGTATTGCTCAAGTTGTGGGCGTTGTGTTTCTGAAGCTACCTCTAACGCATTTTGAATTTGTTCATACGCTTCCTGAACCTCTTGGCGTAACTCTTTTAAATCATGACCGTAGTTTGGATCATTTTTTACAATGTTATTAAATGCGTTTTCTGCTTGTGTAACTCCTTGCTGCGCTGCTTGAAAAGCTTGTTGTTTATCTTTATGATATGGCATTATATAATCCCCTTTCCATAATAGTTAGTCCCATTTATCTTTACCTTTTTTTCTAAAAACATTCTCGTATAAATTTGCAAACTTCTCTCATTCTAAAGAGAAAGAGGAGGTGTCACATACAATGGGAAAAAACAATCGTGAATCGAAAGAAAAAAAGGGACAACCTGAACCATTAAGCGGATCTCATAAAGTAAAAAACCGTAACCATTCACGCCAAAAAAATCATGCACATCATGATATGTAAAACAAAAGGCTCACACTAGCTACCTTTGCCACATACAATGTTTATATTTTTCCATTTATTCTTCACCCCTACTTCATTCATGCATAACATAGTATGAATTGAGATTTTACGGAGGGTGTCTTACATGGGCAAGAAAAAGAAGGATTGTCTTTTTCATGTTGATGGTTTCGAAGAATGGATGGATCAATTTTGTTCTGATTCTTGTAGTAACTTTAGTTTCCCAAATCAAATTCATATTGACCTTTGTGAAACTGAACAAGAATACATTTTGGAAACAGATGTACCAAATGTATCCGAACAAAATGTAGTTATTAAAAAGATGGAGACAGGCCTAAATATTTGCATACTTCATAAAAATATTTCTTTGCAGCGGATCATCCCTTTACCCGCTACTATTATTTATAAAAAGATGCTAGCCTGCTTAGAGAATGGATATTTAGCCATTCATATTTCCAAAAATGAAGTTGCTAATAAACATGAAGAAAAAGTTCTTTTTCAAATTGAGAATTAAAATAAAGTAAAGCTTTAATCAATGGGTTCTTACTGCCCGCAAATAGCGGGATAAATACAAAAATAAGCCCCAGTCATCTGCTGGGGCTTATTTTATTTCGCATCTAATTCTAAATTACAATTTCTATCATATCTTTTTTTCAATAAACCTTTTGTAACTACAAGTACAGGAAATGCTACAGTTGAAAATATAGCTAGTGCTGAAAATACTACAAACCCATTTTGATACCCGTAGTAATCGAGAAGCACTCCTCCAAACCATGGACCAATTACTGCTCCAATCCCTGAAAATCCCATTGCTCCAAAATATGTTCCTTTTAAATGTGAAACAGCTATATCATCAATAAATACATCCGTCATGGAAAACATTAAAACTTCTCCAACTGTAAAAATAATTGTACAAATAGCAGCACCTAGCATAGATTCTGCTATTCCAAATCCAAACAACCCCCCGCTCACAAATAAAGTTCCAACCATAATTGATGTTAACGGTGTATACTTTTTACATATTTGAATAACAGGGTATTGAATTACGACTACAACAATCGCATTTAAAGCTAACATATACGAAAACAATGTCACTCCATCCTGAAATATATGTGAATTCGCAAAATATTGAGATACTGTTGTCGTTAAGTGTGAAAAGCCACAATTACTCAAAATAATACCGACTAAAGCAACTAAAAATACGACATCCTTTCGCAATATACGAACTGCATTTAACATTGTGACAGGCTTTTCTGTATTTACTTTCTTTTTTTCAATTGGATACTTCTTAAATTGGAATGCTAATATAGCTGTATATAGAATATATACTCCAGCTGCTACTAAAAAAGGAATTGTAGATTTTGCACTTCCAATCTGTAATCCGACAAGTGGGCCAATCGCTACTCCAACATTGATTGCACCGTAACGCAAATTATATACGAGTAAACGATACTCTGGTTTCGTTAAATCTGATAATAATGCTCTTGACGTCGGTTCAAAAAAAGACCGACATAATCCATTCAAAGCATTTAATAAAAAGAAACTTAGAACATGATTTGCAAATGAAAAACCTATAAATACAAACACCCAAACGATCATGGACCATATTATAATCATGTTTCGGCCGAATCGATCCGATAAATTCCCTCCGATAAAACTAGCAAACACTCCAACAAGTGCACTCGTTCCGATAATAGCACCCGTCATTCCAGCTGATACACCTTTAACAGTCGTTAAATAAATTGCTAAAAAAGGAATACTCATTGACGTGGCGAACCTCGCAAATAAAGTCCCTATTATAATTGTCATTCCTAACGGATGAATATTTTGTAACTTCCCTTTCATCATTAAACCTACTCTCCCTGTTCTTACAAAAAAAAAGAAAGCAAAGGATCTGCTTTCTTTTCCCTTTTTATACTTGAGCTGTTGATACCCGAGCTGTTCTCGTTATTTCCATATCTATGCCATATGTAAACTGTAATTCTTTACAAACATCTTTAATTAAAATTACGACATTATACTTCTCATTAAATTGTAAAACGATATTTTCTACTTCTTCATATGTATACTTATACTCCCCTGTAATGACACTTTTTAAATCAAAGCATTCATTTATACAAAGTTGCACAAGCAGCTGATCATATTTCTCTATTACATCTTCTTTCTTCCACAGTACCTCTTTTACATATAACCGATCAAACTTCACACTTTCTCGATTACAATCCGTTAAAATCCGGGTCATTTCATTTAATTCTCGATACAATTCAGAAATATTTTTGCTTAAACTAAGCAGTTTATCTACGCCGTTTTCATATAACATATTCATTCCACCCCCGCATTTTCTTCTTATTATAGCAAGAAAATTCTAAAAATAGTTTCTTTCTTCTGAAATATTAGGAAACTAATTTCGATTGCTTTACAATGAAACTAGTGAACAGGAAAGGGGAAAGAAAATTGGAGCAAAAATTATATTACACTGACGCTTATAAAAAAGACTTTACTACGAAAGTCATAAAGCAAGATTATGATAAAGACGGTAACTTATACGTTGTTTTAAATGAAACAGCATTTTATCCGACAGGTGGCGGGCAGCCCCATGATACTGGAACTTTAAATGGAATTGCTGTACTCGATGTTAAAGAAGTCAATGACGAAATCCGCCACTTCATTACCGAACAATTACATACAGAAGAAGTAGAAGGTAAAATTAATTGGGAGCGCCGTTTTGATCATATGCAGCAACATGCGGCTCAACACATTTTATCTGCTGCTTTTTGGGACCATTTTAACATACCTACGATTGGATTCCACCTTGGTAAAGAAACGGTAACAATTGATTTAGAAACAGAAAATCTTCATGCAGAAATAGTTGAAAAGGCAATACAAATTGCAAACAAAATTGTTTTTGAAAACCATCCAATCCGTACCCTGTGGATGAATTTAGAAGAAGCGAAAACGTTACCTCTTCGTAAAGAACCGACTATAACAGAAAATATACGTGTTGTTATAATTGAGAACTTCGACTACAACGGCTGTGGCGGAACGCATCCGAAACGTACAGGTGAAGTAGGTCCTATTCAAGTACTAGGGTGGGAGCGCAATAAAGGTGGCATACGATTAACGTTTATCGCTGGTTGGCGCACACTAAATTTAATGGGCCAACAACTACAAATTATGAAAGATGTTTCTAAACAATTAAACAGTAGCGAGAGTGATATCCCAGCAAAAGTAGCACAACTTCTTACTTCTCAAAAAGAAAATGAAAAAGCAATACAAACAATGAATGAAAAATTATTATTTGCAGAGGCAAATGAACTAGTTCAACAGCCTACGGAAATACATGCCGGCATACTTATTTCTAAAGTATTTACAAATCGTTCTATGCAAGAAATCGCAAAGCTTTCTGCCATTATTACAGAACAACAAGAGCATGCCATTACATATTTCGTTATTGAAAATGAGGACAAACTACAATGCATCCTCGCTTGTGGAAAAACAGTCACGCTCGATATGAATGCTCTTTTAAAAGAGGCACTTCCTACAATTGAAGGAAAAGGTGGCGGAAATAAAAAGAGTGCTCGCGGCGGCGGAAAAGCGGTTATGACCGGGGACGGATTTTTAAAGCAACTTGTTTCTTCTTTACAGTCAGAAGTGTAAAACATGTTTATGAAGGATAGCTAACTGCTATCCTTCAACTATATTTACAAGCCTATATTTTGTTTCAAGCCTTGATAACTCCCTGCACTTGCAAAACCTTCACTTATAAGAGTTATAAAAGTTTCCGAAAAACCATATTGACTTAAATCTTTAATCGGTACCATTTGCACATCTTGAATTGGATTATGATCAAACTCATTAGAAGGTAGCGTAATTTCACCTTCAATCCTTTCAAGCAGAAACGTAATATGTAATAAAGATGGACTAGCATCTGGTTTATCACAAACATAGAGTAGCTTCTTAATTTTAACTTCTAATCCCGTTTCTTCTCTCATTTCTCTAATCATCGCCTCTTCTAACATTTCACCATTCTCCACTCTTCCTCCAGGTAAAGACCAATTCCTATTAGCAACTTTTTGCTTTACTAGCAATACTTTTTCACCTTCAATTAAAATTCCCGTAACACGAACTTGCATTACATTTTCCATATGTAATCTCCTCTTCCCATTATATTTACAAATTAACCCTTCCATAAAAAGAACATACGTTTTATAATTGAAGAAAATTATGGAAGAAAGTAGTTGTTACATTCATGCGTCCACCTTTAACAAAGTCTATATCACTTGAAGATTTCCAAAACTTTTATTGGTTAAAAGCAGAACTCCAAACATTTTGTCGTGAGCATGGTTTGCCAGCTAGTGGCTCTAAGATTGAAATAACCGAGCGTATCTCACATTATTTACATACTGGTAAAATATTAAAAAACAACTCTCGTCAAAAGGTGAGTAAAGCTTCCCTCTCTTATAAAGAACTTTCTCTTCAAACGATTATTACTAACAATCACCGCTGTAGCGAAGATGTTCGTGCTTTTTTCAAAGAAAAAATCGGAACAAACTTCCGCTTTACAGTAGCTCTTCAAAAATTTTTCAAAGAGAATGTTGGAAAAACATATGAAGACGCGGTAGCTTTTTGGCATGAAGAAAACGAACGAAAAAAAGACCCTACATACAAAACAACTATCGGTGCACAATTTGAATACAATCGCTTTACTCGTGACTTTTTCGAAGATCCAAATAATAAAGGGAAAGCAAAAGCTGATGCGATTGCTGCTTGGAACGAAATGAAAGCGAAGCCTGGTAGCAATATTTATGTTCCTTAAAAAGTAGAAACCTAGTTACCTCGCTAGTCTTCTACTTTCTCAAATAATAGCGCAATCCCTATCCCGCCTCCAATTCCTAATGTAGCAATTCCATATTTCATAGACTCTCTTTGTGCCTGATAAAACAAACGTGTCACAAGCATAGCTCCAGATGCACCGTACGGATGACCGAGCGCAATTGCACCACCATTTACATTTAACTTTTCGAAAGGAATTTGTAACTCCTTTGCACAAGCAACAACCTTTGAAGCAAATGCTTCATTTATTTCAAAATAATCAATGTCCTCTACTTTCATATTCATTTCGTTTAATAATTTGTTCACCGCAAATATCGGACCAGTCCCCGGAAGATTTGGATCCACTCCAACTACAGCACTGCGGACGAAACGAAGAACAGGCTTGTATCCTAGTTTTCGGGCTTGCCCCTCTTCCATTACAAGAACAGCACATGCTCCGTCATTTACACCGCACGAATTACCTGCCGTTACTGTACCATTTTGTAAAAATGCGGGCTTAGTTCTTTTAATCATTCTTTCATAATTCATTTCTCGTTTTATAGCCTCATCTAAAGGTCCATTAAAAGAAAGTATTTCATCTTGTAAGTATCCATTTTCTAATGCTTGCAGTGTCCGTTTATAACTAAGGCAAGCATACTCGTCTTGCATTTCTCTCGTTACATTATAACGCTCTGCAACATATTCAGCCGCCACTCCCATATTAGGATCACCAATTGTTTCTGGTGAAAATCGTGCTCTATTTTGAAAAGTTGATGTACTTGTACTCTCTACTCCTCCTGCAATATAACAATTACCTGCGCCGCCTTGAATGAAATGACATGCGGTGCGAATCGCTTCCAATCCGGCACCACATTGCCGATCAATCGTTACACCAGGAATATGATAACCAAGTCCTGCCGCTAAAGCAGATAATCTTGCAACATTCCCTCCCGGCCCCACAATATTCCCTAATATGACATCGGCTATTTCTCTCTCAATCCCTTTACTTAAAAACGTAAGAAGCGGCGTTACTAATTGCTGAACTTCATAATCTTTCAACATCCCATTTTTCTTACCAATAGGTGTCCTTTTCGCTTCTACAATAACCGCTCTATTCATATATCTTCTCCCGGTTTTCAATCATATTTTTTGCTGCAATACGAGCGATTTTCCCACTATCTGTATACGGTATTTCATCTACAAAATGCCATTCTTTCGGTATTTTAAACGAGGATAATCGTTGTAAGCAAAAACTTTTTAATTGTTGCCTCGTAGCACTTCCTTTTACAATGGCGACAGGTTTTTCACCCCAGTAACTATCTTTCACACCAATTACAACTATTTCATCAACAGCTGGGTGTTCATGTAATACACTTTCTATTTCTTCTGGAAAAATATTAATTCCTCCAAATAAAATCATGTTCTTCTCTCTACCCACTATGTATATAAAGCCTTCTTCATCTTCATAACCTACATCTCGCACTGTCATCCAGCCATCCGTAGTCAACTCTGGAACTAAAACCTTATCCAATATGTAGCCCATAAAAAACTGATCACTTTTCACATAAACAGTTCCTATCTCGCCTTTCTGTACTCCTTCTCCTGCTTCGTTACATATTCGAACTTGAACATTGTGACAAGGTTTTCCTACTGAATTCGGCCTTCTATCGCTCTCTTCATCAACAAGTGCTGTTACAAAACTTAGTTCCGATGCACCGTAAAATTCATATTTTTGTGCATAAGGAAATATACTCTTTATTTTTTCTTTCGCTTCAGCTTCCCATTTCGCTCCTGACGAAATAATTTTCATCCCATTTTCTATTACTCTATTTTCTTTATATAAAGATTCTAGCATTGTCGGAACTGTATACATGACCGAAATATTTTCTGTTTCTAACTTTTCCAGTACTTGATCTGGAATAAACTTTCTCATAATATGCACCGTTTGCCCTACATATAATGCACTTATTGCGCCGTATAAAAAAAGAGAATGAACGAGCGTCCCAGCTATTAAAATAGAATCTTCTTTTTTCATATGAAAGTCATGTATATTGCAATCAAAACTATGAACCCACGATTGTTGTGCACGTAAAAATGCTTTTGCCTTCCCAGTCGATCCTGATGTAAATCCCATATAAAACGGAGCATGTTGTACATCTTTTACAGGGGCATATGCAGGCAGAGAGTTCTCTATCATTCTTTTCCACTCATCAATTTCAATTACTCTTCCTTCTTCATCCGGTAAATCCTTTACCTTATATCGCTCTGTCACAATCATAGCCGGATTACTGATCGCAATTCTTTCTTTGAGCTCATCCTGTTTCCACTTTATATCTAACGGCACACAAACCCATCCGGCCATAGCAGCACCAGCAAATAGTTGTAAAAACTCCATACTATTTTCTAATACAATTGCTATTGTTTTATTCTGCGATTCTTTTTCATTCAACCAGTTTGCTACTTTACACACTGACTCAAACCATTCTTTAAATGTTAATACTCGATCATTTTCCTTTATTGCTATTTTATTTGTTTGTAAAGAGGCATACTTTTTATATTCTTTTGTAATCCCCATTTGAGACGTCCTTTCTTTACAAAATAATAAAAAGAAACACGCAATGAACGTGTTTCTTCTCTTTCTTATCCCGCATTTGTATATTTCCCACTCTTGAGAGCAGGCGTAATAATATGTTTCAATGAACGATGTAATTTCGTTACAAGAATTGCTGCTATAATCGCTTTTATGCAATCACCTGGTAAAAATACGGCACTTACTTTCATCGTCTGCCATATAGAAACATCCATAAAGAAAGCTTGTACAATGATACCAAATACATAAACTACGAAAATACCACCAATTATATTAATACATAATACCTTTATTATAGAAACTTCACGTAAACGCTCAATTAAATAACCAATGACAAACGCTCCAACGATATAACCAAGTAAATATCCTGCACTTGGCCCAACAAATACGCCTGGACCACCGCGTCCACCAGCAAGTAATGGTGCTCCAACTCCAACTATAAGTAAGAAAATAAGCTGACTTAATGCACCAAGACGTGATCCTAACAATCCACCAGCAAGCATAACACCGAGTGATTGTAATGTAATCGGAACTGGTGTAATAGCAAGAGCAATTGGAGGTATTAACCCTAACACTCCCATAATAGAACTAAATAAAGCGACGAAAACTAAGTTTTTTGTATTCATATTTGCTTCTCCTATTTGTAAACTTAAAATGATTTTCAGATAACATATTATAGGAGTTATATTATCTTTCTATTTAGTCTTTGTCAACTTGTTTTAAATATAGGTTTACAAATATTTTTTCAATTATTTCTCTTTATGCAAATGCTCAAGTTCTTTCCGAAGCGCCTGTTTTAAAAACTTCCCAACAGATGTTTTCGGTATTTCTTCCATAAATACAATATCATCTGGTAACCACCACTTCGCAAACTGTGATTTTAAAAACTCATATATTTCTTCTTTTGTTACTGTACTATTTTTCTTTTGAACGACGCAGGCAATTGGTCGCTCTTGCCACTGCGGATGAGGAACGGCAACGACAGCTGCTTCAAATATAGCATCATGTGCCATTAATGCATTTTCAAGGTCAACTGAAGAAATCCACTCACCTCCGCTTTTAATAACATCTTTCGTACGGTCAACAATTTTCACGCAGCCTTCCTCGTCAACCGTAACGACATCTCCTGTATATAACCAACCATCACGAAAACCTTCGACAGTACGTTCATCGTTATAATAACTTTCAGCGATCCATGGTGCTCGTAAACATAGTTCTCCCATTTCCGTACCATCCCACTTCACTTCACCGTTTGTACCGACTACTTTCATCTCTACACCAGGGACAAGATACCCTTGTTTTGAGCGGATTTCTAATTGCTCTTCATATGATAATTCTGTTTCATAACTTTTTAAACGTGCAAGTGTTACGAGTGGGCTTGTTTCAGTCATACCATATGCATGTACGAAAGGAACATTATATTTTTGCTCAAATGCTTTAATAACGCTTTTCGGTGCAGCAGCACCACCGCATAATATTCTCGTTATACTAGATAAATCGTAACTATTATTTTCTAACTCTTGTAATACACCGAGCCAAATTGTCGGCACACCTGCTGCTATCGTTACTTTTTCAGCTTGAATCATCTCTAATAAAATTTTTGGAGTAAACATTGGTCCTGGCAGTACTTGTTTAGTTCCAAACCAAGTAGCTGCAAAAGGAAGCCCCCAAGCGTTCACATGGAACATCGGTACAATTGCCATCGCCGCATCACTTTCCGATAAAGCAGCTGTATCCGCTAAACCGAGTGCCATACAATGCAATACAGTACTACGATGCGTATATACAACACCTTTTGGGTTTCCTGTAGTCGCTGACGTATAACACATACCAGCAGGTGTATTTTCATCAATATCTTTTACAAATTGGAAAGTTGGATTGCCTTCTTCTAATAGCTTTTCATAATGATATACAGGTTCTAGCGTAGTATTGGGAAGTTCATCTTTATCAGTCATAATAATGTAGGCTTGTACAGTTGATAATTGTGATTGAATATTTTCAACAAGTGGTACGAGATCTTCATCTATAAGTAGAATTCGATCTTCTGCGTGCTGAATAATGTATGAAATATGTTGAGGAGATAAACGAATATTAATTGTGTGTAAAACGGAAGCAATACCAGGAATAGCAAAATACGCTTCCACATGTCGATGATGATTCCACGCTAACGTTCCTATACGCTCGCCTTCTTTAATCCCAAGCTTTTGTAACGCACTAGAAAGCCTTCTCGTCCTTTCACCTAACTGCTTATACGTTAACGTCGTAACTGTATCATGTGTCCGTGAAACAATTTCTTTCTTTGAAAACAGTTTTTCTGCTCTTTCCATCATAGAACTAATTGTTAACGGTACATTCATCATCATATTGGTTATATCCCCCTTTAAAGCGTTTTCATTTCGTTCATTATAACAGACTTCTACAAGTGATTACGACATTTTTCCGTATTTTCTGAATTATTTCTTTGGAAATAATTCAGAACGATAAAAAACATGTTTTGAATACATTGATTCGAAACATGTTTTTTATTTTTTATAAACTATCTACCTTTTTTCTTACTTTCTTTTTCATTTTAAAAATAATACGATTGCTATATTCTTTATTCTCTACTAAAATTCGATATATCTCCCACACTCCTACAACACGAACAAAAAGATAGACTCCAATCGCAATAAGTACAACACAGTACGGATAATACTGCACTAATTCTCCTGAAATGATATGCTTTTTCTCAAATAAAAATGGTATCGCTCCTGCTGCTATAAAACAAAATCCAACGATCATTACTGCAGCATACTTCTTCTTAATTACTTCATATCTTTTTGTCAATTCTTTTAGAAAGTTTTGATCAAATAGTAGTTCTTCTTTTTTCAATACATTGTATCGACTCTCTTCTATCGTTGCCGGTACCATCATTGCTCCAATTCCAAGGACAGCAATGATAATGACAAGAAATGTCGACATTGTTGCATTTTCTTTAAATAATAAATACGGTATTGTCGATAAAATGAGCAAACTAAATCCTAACGCAATATATTTAGAAATTTTTTGCCCATACACTATATACCCTTCTGCCATTTCCTTACTTACGTAATAGCCCTCCACATTTTCATTACTTTGCTCAGCAGTTTCTTTTAATAAATAGTCGAGTGATACTTCAAATACATTTCCAATCATTATTAACTTTTCAGTTTCAGGAAAACCTTGACCGTTTTCCCATTTACTAACCGCTTGCCTTGTTGTGTTTAATTTTTCAGCTAATGCTTCTTGAGAAAGGCCCTTTTCCTTTCTTAATTTAAAAAGCTTTTCACCAAATCCCATATGTGTGTCCCCCTTTGTTTTCTTAACTAAATTGTATGTAAACATTACCCTTATCTCTATCTTCCTGCAGTTGCACTTTGTAAACTTATGGTTGCGATTGTGTTATATAGCCGTTTTCTATACGATTTAGCTAGTTTTCTTCTATGATTATGGCGTTAATAAAATACCCTCTCCCAATAACCAATTATAACAATTAAAGGTAATTACTGTCACAAAAAACAAAAACTCCCTTATTCATTTAAAGGAGTTTTCGATATGAAGTATTCCAATAAGGGTTAATTTGTCTTCCCCATATTGATTCACAATTTCTTCTATACATTTTTGTATGTCGTGCAACGATTAATAAGCATCCCACACAGTATATGTTGTCATCTCTTTATATAAGGACATACTCATATATATATGTAAAATATTACTCCTCTAACTTCCCTAATAAAAACACTTCTCCATAATCATAACGGCTTCTGCTTAAACTTTTCATAATGTCGTACTTTTAATAAAAGGATATTCCCACAATCTGTACAAATATAAGCATCTACTGGTGAAGATGTGAACATCGTCTCCTTTTTCCGTATTTGTGCATAACCGACAAACTCCCCTTCTCCTATGTTATGAGAACCACAATTAGAGCATGTCTGCACGTCTTCCTGTTTCATGAGAGCACCACCTTTAATCTGTTTCCACTCCCTTCGACAGTTAGCTTCCATTTCCCTTCCAAAAAACCTCTTATTCTCTTACATTTCAACAGGAATCTCCGAACAAACATCGTATATGTACTATGAAATATATTTATTGACGGAGGAATATTATGAGTACAATTATGACACTCAATGCAGCTCAAGAAATTGAAAACGCAGAAATACATATGCTCTCTTCTAGACTACAAGCACTACAAGCGTTAGCTGAAAATCCAATGCAAATACAAATGAAAAAGTTCGGGAATGCCACTGCCTTTTCATCAAAAATAATTTTTGGTCCTGCTTTTAACACAGTAAAAGGCGTTACCTTTACAAATACAGATGAGATAGATGAAATCATCTCTTATTATCAATCGCTACAAATCCCTTGTCGTTTTGAAATTACACCCGCTCAAGGTACAGCTGAATTATTTCAATACTTATCTCAAAAAGGATTTTACCAATCCAGCTTCCATACCGCTTTATATAGTATACCGAGAGAAGATCCATCCCTACTTACTTCTAACATTTCAGTACGCCAACTAAAAGAAAATGAATTTCATATTTTTGCAGACATATATGTACGTGGATTTAACATGCCACCCTTTACAAAAGATGGCGTACGCCAAAATAACGAAATTCTCTACAATAAACCTGGCTGGCATTTTTTCATAGCCGAAGTTCAAAATACTCCTGCAGGCATTGGTGTCCTGTATATAAATAATGGGATTGCTTCATTAGCTGCTTCTGCTACTTTGCCAGAATTTCAGCGTAAAGGCTGTCATACTGCCTTAATTCAAAAACGAATAGAAAAAGCCCTAGCGAAAAACTGTCATTTAATAGTCGGACAAGCAAGGTTCGGTACCGGAAGTCAAAATAATATGGAACGTGCCCATATGAAAATTGCTTATACAAAATCAATATGGACTGCAAAAGACATGTAATTTACATGCTTTCTCTTCTCATTACAATTTTATACATTTCATGACAATTCCTTTTCTATCCTATTAATCATTTGAATATTCAAACTAGATTTATTACGCTATTACTAGATACATCATTCAACTTGCAACATGAAAAGAGAATTCTAATCAAACTACAAGGAGGAGAAATGTATGACTAAGAATGATCATGGTTTAAAGGAAAAAGTAGAAGGTGCCATTGATAAAGTAAAAGGTGAAGTAAAAGAAGTTGTCGGGAAAGTAACTGACAATAAGAAATTACAAGCTGAAGGAAAATGGGATAAAGTGAAAGGCACTGCTAAAGATACGGTTGGTAATGTAAAAGAGAAAGTACATGAATATAAAGAGCATAAAGAGAATAAATAAAAAAGAACTAGGATATATGGTTGTGCAAGTAGGGAGTTACTAGATCCTAGAAAAAAGAATTTGTATTTTATATTTACCCATAAAATCATTTTAAAGACAAATAGATGCCTCAAGGCATCTATTTGTCTTTAAATAACTATTTTACTTCTACTGTATAATTACCTAATAGCTCAGGCTTTCTCTTACTAACATAGTGCATTTGCTAGAGTAAAAGATTACTTTGTGAAATTTGGTTTTAGGTCACCTGTATACGGTTCATGCTCAACAAAGATTTTTATATCTTTTCCATTCGCATCTTTCCCGATTCTTGTATACGTAAATTTCTCTTTATTTAGCTCAGTCAGTTCAAGGACCGCACCATATTTATTATTTCCTAACGAAACGTGAGCCCTTATTTTATTACCATGTACAACATCAAAGAAACCATAGTCTCCACGACTTTCTCCTGTATTCGCATTGAAAAATTCGTATTTATTTGTATTTTTATCGTATTTTGCTAGACTGATTAAGTTTGAGTTGTATTTTGTTACATCATTACCCTGTTCGTCTAATACCACCGTTCCATTCCATAGTGTACTAGATAAAATTTCATCTCCATCAACGTCTGTAACTATTTTCCCCGTCGAGCTTTCCAACTTTTTATCAGGTCGCGTGAAAGAAAGTTCTTTTCCATGGTAAGGAACATGTTCAACAAACACTTCTACATCGTTCCCTTTTGCATCTTTTCCCATTCTTTTATATGTAAATTTCTCCTTGTCTAATTGCGTTAATTCAACAACTGCTTGATAATTTTGCGTTTCAGAAATTAACACCCTTTTCTTTCCATCATTCGTTATAAAAAAGGTACCGCTATCATTACGACTCTCTCCTGTACTTGCATTAAAAAATTCATACCTTGCAGTTTTAGCATCATATTTTGCAAGCCCGATGAAATTTTGATTTTCTTTCGTTACATCATTATGATCTTTGTCATAGACTTTTGTCCCTTTCCAGTTTGTTTCACCAAGTATGCTAGCTAGTAGTTGCCCTTTCGTTTGTTGAATTTGCTCGGTTTCTTGTATTGCATTGTATAAAAATTGTGCGTACTGTTCACGCGTCACATCCATACTTGGAGCAAATTTCCCTCCTCCTACTCCTTTTGCAATATTATTTGTTTGAACAGCACTAATTGCATTTCTTGCCCATGAGTTCGTTGCAACGTCATTAAAAGTATGATTACTCTTTGCCTTTAAATGAAAAGCATTTGTAAGAACCTGTGCCATTTCTGCGCGTGTTAAGGATGCCTTCGGTCTAAAGTTTCCATGCTCATCCCCCTTAAAAACACCCATTTCTGTTAAAGATAAAATTTCCTTTATATAGCTTGTTGAATCTTCACTTACGTCACCGTATGGGTTTTGATAATTTTTGTTTTCTTCCATATTAAAATAACGATACATTAAAGCTGCAACTTGTTCACGTGTTACGTTATCTCCAAAACCAAATCTTCCATCATCATAGCCAAAAATGATTTTCTCACCTGCTAATTGCTGAATCGCCTCATATGCCCAGTGCCCCTTTGGAACATCTTTGAATACACCAGTATGATTCGTGTTTGGTGTAACCTCTTCTGCTTTCACCTCTCCACTCGTTTCACTTAATAAACTTCCACCTAAAACTGCTGATATGATACATGTTTTTAAAATTGTTTTATTCATAGCTTCCCAATCCCTTCCTTCATTTAACAAAGAATTACACCACTTATCTTCCAAAAGAAGATTCTATGTGAGCAATTCATGTTTTAAATTTTGATTACAGCTAATTGGATACAAAGGGTTACACATCCAAATTTCTTCTTTGTAGTATCCATAGCTGCTATATATAGGAATTATAAATAGCAACTATAAATTGCCTATAAATAAATTATTAAAAAAAGATAAAATTAAGATAATATATTTTTAATCTCAATCTAAAAAACGTTATTCTTTCTCATCTAGCTTGTTAAGAAAGAATAACGTTTTTAGTTCTAGGGTTCTTTTTGACAAAAGAAATGAAACTTTATTTTATATGCCCAAAAACAACTTCACGGCCTTTTCCAAACAGAACATCGGAAAAAGCCGTGGCATAATACTTATTTTATAATTGACGGAATACGGCCAAAATGGCTCTTTTTACTTCCCTTCATTCTTCTCTAACACATACAAATCTTCTTCAATATTAGATAGTTTCTCTGTTACAAGCTTTCTAGCATCTCCAATTGCTTGATTGTATGCAAACGGTCCTACTAATTTAATCATTTCTTCTATTAATCGCTCTGCTTGGAAACGTCCAATTTCATCTAAATCTTCTTCAACGAAAAATTGCTGAATTTGTGCCACAAGCTCTTCTTTTTTATCATTAGGTATTTTTATATTCATCATCATTTGTTACTCCTCTATATTTAAGTTAGTCCGTTTCTTAACTCTACCATAGAAAAATGCTTTCCAGGACAACTTTTTGTAACGCCTTCTAGCTCCCTATGACCAAGTATATTTTCTTTCTTTATAGCAAACTGCTTCATAAACATTTTACATAAAGAATATAATGCATTCATTTGTGCGGTAGTTGGATCATATTTATCAAAATTACCCGTCATACATATTCCAATTGTATCCCTATTATTATCTTTCGCATGTGCTCCAATATGTAAACCTCGCCCTTCGACTACAGTTCCATCTTCTTCAATAAAATAATTGTAACCAATCCCGCTCCACCCTCTTACTTTTTGATGAAATTCATGTGTTTTATACACATCCCATCCATCTTCGGATGTATGGTGGATAATCAGTTTATTAACTTTCTCTAAAGGAACTAATTCATCTTGAAATGTTAAATTAACACATTTAATTTCCATTTGAACATCCTCCCCTTAAAAATCAATGATCATAATTGTTTTATCATCTGGTCTTATTCTCTTTTCCCCTTCTAGCTCTTCAATGATTGCTACATATTCACTTATACTATTCTTTCTTATATATGCAACAGTTTGTTCAAGTGGCCAATCTGGGTGGAATAATCCGTCTGAACAAATAAAAATCCCACTCACTTCATCTATATGTAGTTCACCATGTTGTAAATAATGTATCGCTTCTTTCATTCCATTTGCAACAGAATACCCGTCCTGCATATTTGCAAGATAACGATTATATTTTAACTGTTCTCGCACATCTTGAAAAACATGTTCTTCTGGTACAGTTAACCCTTTATTACGGTCTTCTTCCCTCTTTTTTTTTGCTCGTTTACTAATTCCTTCAACCGTGTCTTGCGTTAATACTTGCATCGTTCCATTTTGAAGTATTGCGACAATCATACAGTCCCCTAACTGTGCGTATTCAATTTTCTCACCATCTATTTGAACTGCCGCAATACATGTACACCACAAATGCTCTTTCTTTCTCGTATCTACTTCATACTCTAACATTTTGCTTTGCAATGCTTCATTTGCTTTTGCAACGGCAACTTGCAAACTATGATTTTCACGTAATGAAGCAAAATAACTTGCAAATAAATGCGAAGCGATGTATGCTCCATTATGTCCCTTTTCATCACGAAACGGGACGAGCGGTGTTGCACCATCACATACACCATACATCTTTTTTTCTTCATTACAAAAATAAGAATCCTCACATTCTTGCTTCAACGGGCTTTTCTGTTGATACGTTTTTATCCTCATATCTGTATCCCCTTTCAAATGAGAAAATACTCGAATTCTTTTGATTAATCTAATTTTCCGAAATAAACTGTTTTTACCCAAAACTTTCAATATCATATATAATCTTGAAATAATATGAATTTTTTAGTGAAGGACGGGAAAGAAATGGTCAGATTTCTTGGTGTTATTATCGGTTCTATTATTATTGCGATTGCATTTAATCTTTTCCTTATCCCCCACAAAATTTTAAGTAGTGGAATTGGCGGAATTGCTATTATTTTAGGGATTGTAACTCCTGTAAACACGGGTATTATTAACTTTGTATTAAACTTACCTATCCTTATTTTAGGTTACATAGGTCTTGGAAAAAAAGTGATTTTTAACACTGTTATCTCTGTTATTGTATTATCTGTTGCATTATACTACGTTCCAGTAAAAGTCGTAGCAACAGACCCACTTTTATCATCTATCTTTGGTGGTGTCATTGCCGGAGCTGGTATCGGCCTTGTTTTTAACTGTAATGGATCAACTGGTGGATTTGATATTATCGGTATGCTATTGTCTCGAAAAAGAGACATTAAACTTGGTGGATTCCTTATTATTTTAAATGCAGTCGTTGTAATAATTGCAGGATTCTTCTTCACTTGGGATGTTGCTCTTACAAGCTTACTTTCAATTTATGTAACTGGTAAAGTGATCGATGCTATTCATACGAAACATCGAAAGGTTACACTTATGATTGTAACAAATGAAGCAGAAAAAATGAAAAAACAACTCCTTTCAACTGTTGTACGTGGAATTACATTACTTGATGGCGAAGGTGCTTATTCCAGCGAAAAAAAACGTGTACTTATGACCGTCGTTTCTCGTGAAGAATTAGCAAGTATGAAATTAACAATTTCCGAAATTGACCCTCATGCATTCGTTAACATTACCGAAACGGTTGAAGTATTAGGATTGTTTAGAAAAGGTTAAAAAACTAGGTGGATTTCCACCTAGTTTTTATTTTCCATAAATTCAATTCGATTTCCGAACGGATCTGACACATAAAATCTAATTACATCTGGCCGTGCATGATCATCTATTACTTCAATGCCTTGCTTTATTAACTCTTGTTTAAATTCATCAATTTTTAAAACATAAAAAGCTGGATGCGCCTTTTTAGCTGGGGTGAAGTTTTGCTCAACTCCGATATGAATCTCTTGATTTCCACACTTAAACCAGCACCCACCACGCTTCTTTAATTCCTCCGGCTTCGGTATTTCCTCCATACCTATTTTATTACCGTAAAACTCTCTTGCTTCTTCTTCACATCCTACAGGCGCAGCTACTTGCACATGATCGATACCTTGAATATAATTTCTCATTTTCTCTCCCCCCTCTTCTACCCTAATGTTATAAAGAAAACCTACTTTTGTAACTTACAAAAGAGTTATAAAACAATATAAGCTCCCCTTATTACCACCTTGTACTCACTTTGCAAAAAATAAAGAAAACAAAATTTATTATATAACTTCCATTTTTTATAGAAATACACATTACATCTATATTATAGTTATGAATAGACAAATCTTTTTAGATGCTATTTGTACGGAGGAACTATTATGAGTCGTAAAAAATATTCATCAACTCAAAGAAAACGTCATCCGAACATTTCTAGACGTTTGCGAAACCATATACAAAATCGTTCATTAACAGAAATGTACGCATCTCTGTTCGAACACAATCCTGATAGTATTATTTCATTAAATTTAGAGGGAGTTATACTACATATAAATCCTTCTGCCGAAAAAATATTAGGTTACACTTCTTTAGAATTAGAACAGAAAAATATTACCTCTATTTTAGAAGCTCGTATTTCTGAGCAAGTATTACAAAATATAAAGAATACTGGAGCGGATAATCAACAAGAGTATATCTTATCAATTTATCATAAAAACGGATTCTTATTAGACGTCGTGACAAAACTAGTTCCTATTTTTGTCCAAAATCGTCTAACTGGCGTATATGCCATTATGAAGCCTCTTGAAAAATCAGAAAGAATTGAGAATATGCTAAAAGAAAGTGAGAAGAGGTTACGTACATTAGTGAACTCCATGCCTGCGTTTGTTATATTTAAGGATCATGAGGGGCGCTGGCTTGAGGCAAATGACTACGCACTTTCTTGTTTCAATTTCCATCATGTACCTTACCACGGGAAAAAAGATAGTGAACTCATTCAATATAACGAAGCGTACCGAGAGGCTTTTTTACATTGTGAAGAAGTCGACGAACTAGCATGGCAACAAAGACAAATTCTTCATGGCGAGGAATTTATTATTCATAGAGATGATTTCGATCTAATCTTAAGTATATCGAAAGTTCCACTTTATCATTCTGACGGCTCCCGTAAAGGTCTTATCGTAATGGGAAGAGATGTTACCGAGCTAAAAGAAACGGAAAAGTTATTACGAAAATCAGAAAAGCTCGCAGTAGTCGGACAACTGACAGCTGGAATTGCACATGAAATTCGAAATCCACTCACTTCTCTAAAAGGTTTTCTAACATTGCTACTCCCTGAAATAAATGAGGAGCAGAAATGGTATATCGATGTTATGTTAAGTGAGATTTCACAGATGGAATCTATCACGAGTCAATTTATGGCGATGTCTAAACCACAAGTATTATCTATCCAAACTTGTAACATACAAGCTTTAATTGAAGAGGTAGTTACATTTATTTTACCAACTGCTATTATGCATAGTGTTCATATCATTATGGATCATTTTGATTACAAACATGATATTCAATGTGATGGTAACCAATTAAAACAAGTTTTTATAAATATATTAAAAAATGCGATAGAAGCAATGCCAAATGGCGGAAATATTTACATCCAAACAAAGCCATTAGAGGATACTTTCATCTTAATACGTATTATCGATGAAGGTTGCGGTATCCCAGAAGATCGTATCTCTCGTTTAGGTGAACCATTTTATAGTTTAAAAGAAAAGGGAACAGGACTAGGATTAATGATGTGTTACAAAATAATTGAAGAACATCATGGTAAATTACACATTTCAAGCGAATTAAATAAAGGTACGATCGTTGATATTCAGCTACCACTTTCTTCGTCTCATCTTGCAATTCAGTCGTAAATAAAAAAAGAAGCATCTACTAGTTGTTAGCAGATGCTTCTTTTTTAAAATGCTTTGTCATACCATTCTTTTGCTTTTTCTACTTCACTCATTGTTAATTGATGCCCTCTATTTTCCCAATGCATTGTTACATTAGCGTTTGCATTTTCTAATAGTACCTTTAATTCCTCTGACTCTCCTGATGAACAAATCGGGTCATTTGTCCCAGCAGCGATAAACACGGATTTCCCTGCTAAATTAGGCAATTGTGTTCCTCTTCTAGGCACCATTGGGTGATGAAGCACAGCACCTTTTAATGCATTTTCGTAATGGAATAATAAGCTTGCAGCAATGTTTGCTCCATTTGAATAACCGATAGCTACAATGTTATTTCTATCAAATTCATATGTTTTTGCAGCTTCATCTAAAAATTCATTTAATTCCTTCGTACGGAAAATTAAATCCTCTTCATCAAAAATGCCTTCTGCCAATCGGCGGAAGAAACGTGGCATGCCATTTTCTAATACATTCCCCCTAACACTTAATACAGATGCTTCCCGATCAATTATTTCTGCAAGTGGTAATAAATCTAATTCATTACCTCCTGTACCATGAAGTAATAACAACACTGGTTTTGACGTATCTTTTCCTTTTTGAAAAATATGTTTCATCATAATCCTTTTCCCCTTTCAATCACTTTTCGTCTAAATTTCTCACTTCAAATGGTAAAAGTGTTTGTTCAATTTGTTTTCTATGTGGGTCATATTGCTCCGGTAACTTTAATTCCTCACCCATCGTCTCTAACGATTCGTCATGAGCGAAACCAGGAGGGTCTGTTGCAATTTCGAATAAGATTTCCCCGTGTTCTCTAAAATAAATTGCGTTAAAATAATTTCGATCTTGTACAGGAGTTACGTGATATCCAAAACGAGACACATGCTCTTTCCAGTCTAGTTGATCATCATCGTTAGTCGCTCTCCAAGCAATATGGTGGACTGTACCAACACCCATTTGGCCACGCCCGATTGTCGATAGCCTCAAGTCAATAATATTCCCAATATCAGCAGAAGAACGGAATCGAACGAATTCACCTTCTTCTCCAATTTTCTCAAGACCCATAACATGCTCTAACAATTCAGCTGTTTTTTGAGGTTGTGCAGATAAAAGAACAGCACCGCCAAATCCTTTAATTGCTACTTCTGGCGTAACTTCTCCAAAAGTCCAATTATTTAATTCGCCTTCTTCTCTTTCTACTAATTCTATATGCAAACCATGTGGATCATCAAATTCTAAATACTGCTCTCCAAATCGAGTCATTTTTGTATACGAAATATCGAATTTTTCTAATCTATTTTCCCAAAACTCCATTGCGCCCTTTGGTACGACATAAGACGTAATGCCTACTTGACCGTCACCAATAATTCCTTGACGAGCACCTGCCCATGGGAAAAACGTAATAATTGTTCCAGGCTTTCCTCCTTCATTACCAAAATAAAGATGGTACGTGCCTGGATCATCAAAATTCACTGTTTGTTTCACTAAACGTAAACCTAACACACCAGCATAAAAATCTACATTTTCTTGTGGGTGTCCTACGATTGCTGTAATGTGATGAATTCCCATCATTTTCTTTTCCATTTTCTCCGCCCCTTTTTATTTCATTTTAAAAACTTGTATACATTAAAATTCATTATTCATTTTGTCCATACTGCAAAGTAAAATCCATCTTTATGATTTTATCTTTAATTCGAGATATAAGCTGTGAAATTACGCATTATCTTCTATATCACTGAATTCATCTCGAATTCGAGATAATTTCCAAAAAATATTTACTCCATCTGAAATCTTTATTCGGAAATAAATTATCTTGAACTTAATATTTATTATAAGTTACTTACTTTTAGTTGTCAACAAGTTACTTATTTTCATTTTAAATCAAAAGAGAGTAAATGCTAGTTATCATTTACTCTCTTCGCTAATTATTTCGTTTCCTCTTCCAACACTGCTTCCATCTCATTAAATTCACGATGAATTGCTTTCACTGGTTCTTTCGTTAATAAACTTACAACAATAACAGCTAATAAGCTACAGAAGAATCCAGGTACCATTTCATACATAGTGGCTTTTAAACTTGGAATTTGTACCCAAGTAATAACAACTACTGCACCTACAATCATCCCAGCAAGAACGCCCCATTTGTTCGTTCTCTTCCAATATAAACTTAATAAAATAGCGGGTCCGAATGCTGAACCAAATCCTGCCCAAGCATAACCGACAAGTGTTAAAATTGTATCACTTGGATGATATGCTAAAACAACTGCAATCATAGCTACTACTAATACTGACAGTCTACCGATAAATACAAGTTCTTTATCACTAGCGTCCCGACGGAAAAATGTTTTATAGAAATCTTCCGTTACTGCACTTGAAATAACAAGTAATTGCGAGGAAATACTACTCATAATCGAAGCCAAAATAGCTGATAGTAAAAACCCAGTAATGTACGGATGGAATAAAATATTTGAGAATGTTACAAAGACCATTTCCGGGTCTTGTAATGTCTCATTATTTTTAGCGTAATAAGCAATACCAATTAGACCAGTAAGCATTGCACCTATAATTGAAATCGTCATCCAACCGATACCGATTCTACGAGAAGTTTTTAAATCTTTAATAGAGGTAATTGCCATAAAGCGAACAATAATATGCGGTTGCCCAAAATACCCAAGACCCCATGCTAAAAATGAAATAATACCAAGAATTGTAGTCCCTTTAAACATATCTAAACGCGATGCATCAACTTGCTTAATTGTATTGAATGTTTCTGTTACACCGCCCACATCTGTAAAAGCAACAATTGGTACTAATACAAGCGCAATAAACATAATACATCCTTGCACAAAGTCGGTCCAACTTACTGCTAAAAAGCCACCGAATAGTGTATAAGCAACTACGACACCGACAGTTACAAATAAACCAATTTTGTAATCAAGGTTGAAAGAGTTTTCAAACAAACGCCCACCTGATACTAAACCAGCCGACGCATAAAATGTGAAAAATACTAAAATGACGATAGCGGAGACAAAACGAAGTATTTTCGTACGATCTTTAAATCGATTCTCTAAAAAGTCTGGAATCGTAATTGAATCATTTGCCACTTCTGTATACGTTCGCAAACGCGGGGCAAGAATTAAATAGTTTGCATAAGCACCTATTAATAACCCTATCGCAATCCATACACTAGATAATCCTGTTGCATACATCGCACCAGGTAATCCCATTAGCATCCAACCACTCATGTCAGAAGCACCAGCTGATAAAGCTGTAACTGCTGGACCGAGTCCCCTTCCGCCTAACATATAATCTGATAAATCGGATGTCTTCTTATAAGACCAATAACCGATATACAACATACCTGCCATATAAATAGCAAGCGAAACCATAATCTCAATCTTCACCAAATCTCTCCCTTAGTTACATAAGCCATTCAAAATTTCGAAAAATGACTTTTTCTATTTTCTTGTTTTCGCTTATGGTTCCCTACCTTAACAAACATTTTTTGTTCTTTCAAGTGAACAAGCCCTTTTCACTACATGTGAAAACCTTTATAAACGCCTTTATCCCAGTGGATTACCCCGGTTTTAAAATAAATTAAAGTAAAAATATTCAGAAAATATAATACCTTATTTTCATTCACTTATCAGACAAATTTCAAAAGAAAAAAAGCCATACGAATGTATGACTTTTAATCTATTAAACATAGCTTATCTTCTATTTACTAGTAGGAAACAATTCTGAAAGAGGGACTATCCGCCCCACCTCATCTTTAAACACAATATGCTCTCTCGTTAAATGACGCGGGCTCTTTACTCCCGCTGCGGCCGCAAGTGAGAACAAACTATATCTCATGCTAACAACATAATTCATTACTCGCCATTTCTTCTCATACGGATCTAGCGCTTTTTGATAGTGCGGATTCGTCGTGGCAACTCCAGATGGACATTGTCCGGAATTACATTGAAGTGCCATTATGCAGCCACTTGCCATCATAAATCCACGTGCTGAATTTACAGCATCTGCACCAATAGCTAAAGCAATTGCCACTTTATCTGGTGTAATTAATTTCCCCGAGGCAAACACTTTGAATTTGTCCCGAACATCATAATGATTCGCTGTATCAATACATGTCAGTAACGCTGGAATAAGCGGCATCCCCATACTATCTGCCATCGATTTATACGTTGCTCCTGATCCACCTTCTGAACCATCAATTGTAATGAAATCTGGATAGATGCTTAACTCTTTCATCCTTTTGAATAAATCTTCCAACGGCTCCTGCTGTCCAATTACAATCTTCATCCCAACTGGTTTACCGCCGTTTTCTTGCAAACGTTGAATAAAATAAAGTGTATCTGCTGCATTCTTTAAAAATGGAAATCGATTCGGTGAATTAATCGTTTCTCCTTTTCGCACATTCCGAACAGAAGCAATTTTCTCATTTACTTTTTGTCCCTCTAGATGACCACCACGTATTTTCGCACCTTGCCCAAATTTCAATTCAAATGCTTTAATATTGCTTTCTTTTGCTTTCTCCATAAATTTCTCCATTGAAAAATTACCACCCTCATCACGGTACCCAAATAAACCCGGACCAATTTGCGCAACGATATTCGCACCTGTATGTAAATGTTCTGGAATAACGCCACCTTCGCCAGTATTAATCCACGATCCGCCAGCCATCTTCGCACCAAATCCGCTCGCTAAAATATAATTTTCGCCAATCGCACCGTAAGAAGTCGCAGATGCCCCAAACATGCCATGTAGTTTCCACGGATATTTGCGGTTTTCACCGACGATAATTGCATCGTCTTCTTCATATAACCAAAGATTCGTTGTATCCGCTGTCAATTTTTCTCTTCGTGAAAATAACCCTTCTTTATGAATCACATACTTTTTCCCTTCACGTTCTTGCGTTACATTCACACTTAATTCATCTGTTAATATCGGAAATAATGTATTAGCAATATAATATCCAGATGCATCAAAATCTCGTTTTGATCCAAAACCGAGTATTTCTGAACGGTATTTTGCTAGAAACATTACACTTTGAAAATCATAACGTGAAAAGGGCTTTCCATCCGTATCATGATCAAACCAATATTGCCTAAATTCCGGTCCTATCTTTTCAAGTAAATAACGCATCCTTCCTAAGTATGGATGCAGCTTTAATATAGAATGATGCGTCCGTTTTTTAATAAAAAATGTAATAATAAAAAAAATGATTAATAGTAACATCAATAAGAGCAATATACTAATAATAACGAGTAGCGTTTCACTCATCCCGCTTCCTCCTATGAAAATCCATAATAAAAGGAGAACACCTGATGTGTTCTCCTTTTATCTTTATTCAAATTAACGTAGCAAGATGCTCTTTCGCATCATATTCAACTAAACTTTCAGCATTTTTAATTCGATGAACAAAATCTGGATTAGCTATTAAAGGTCTTCCGAATGCCACTACATCAATTGTTCCTTCTTGCAACGCTTCTTCAGCCTCTTTCGGATTTAAATTCCCTACTCCTACAATCGTACCCTCCCAATATTTTCTTACTAATTGATGAAAATTCTTTCCGTCAGCAATAACTGCTGTATAATTCATCGTTGAAGGGTGAATCATCGTTAATCCAACTTCGTTGAACATATTTACAAACGTTTCAATTGCAAGCTCAGGGTTTTCCCACATATAAGTTGGATTATCACCTTTGAAAGCAGAGAAGCGAAGAAGTGTTTTATCAGCCCCAACAGCTTCTATTACAGCCTTTGTTACTTCTTTCATAAACGTTAGCCTTTGCTTTAAATCTCCGCCGTATTTATCAGTACGCTTATTTGCGAACTCATAAGTAAATTGATCGATTAAATATCCGTGTGCACCGTGTATTTCTACTCCATCAAATCCAGCTTCGATCGCGTTTTTCGCAGCTTGTGCGTATTGACCAATCACCTCTTGTATTTCTTCTAACGTCATTGCTTCTGGCGTGTCGAACGGTTTACGAAAACGCGGAACATTTCCCTCTGCAGCGATAGCAGACGGTGCTTGTGGCATTTGCCCACCAATTATCTCGTGATGGCTCATACGGCCAACATGCCATATTTGAGCAATAATCGTTCCACCTTCTTTATGTACTGCCTCTGTAACAGGCTTCCACGAATCGATTTGCTCTTGTGTATAAATCCCTGGTACTCCTGGATTTCCTTTTGCTCTTGGGCTAATGACGATTCCCTCTGTAATAATTAAGCCAACTCCATCAGCTGCACGTTTTCTATAGTACTCGACTACATCAGTACCAACGATTCCTGTTTCATGATTCGCGAAACATCTCGTCATCGGTGCCATTGCTATGCGATTACGAAGAGACCAAGATCCAATTTGAATCGAGTCAAATAACTTCGTTTCTTCAATATTTTCAAAAGAACCCCAATCATTTATATTTGTTCCTTCATAAATACTTGCTGCTTTATTATTTGAACTTGTCATTTTTCTTCCCCCTAAAAAATTCTTACTATAATCGCATCATACTTACTTTTAGATAGTAACGTCAATTTATACGCTCTTATGTAGAAATATTCGCATAATAAAACTAACTGTTTTTTAACTTTAAGGGTTCTGGTATTCAAGACACTACTGTCTATTTTTATGTTCAGTAAGTGGATGAGGAAAATACTTGTTAAGTGGATGTTTTCTTTTCTTCTAGTTTTATTACTATAGAATATATTGGTAATTGTTTTTCAAACTATTTACTAAAAAAACGATTTCCATTGTACTATATTCAAACTTACAGTAACGAGGCTTCAATCATTCATTTGTTTTTTATTGTACAAACAAAATTTTAGGAACGAATAAAAGACTCCTACATAGTTGAACGTATTTTTTCTTATTTAACTTTTAGTAAGAGGATAACAATGAAAACAAAAGCTATCGTTTCTAAACCCGAAAAAGATTTTAATATGCAAGAAGTATACTTAGACGAGATTAAAGACGATGAAGTACTAGTAAAAATTATCGCTTCTGGTATATGTCATACAGATGCAACAGTTTTAGACGGGACAATGCCCACACCAAAACCAGTTGTTTTAGGACATGAAGGTTCTGGTATTGTGGAAAAAGTGGGAAGTAATGTAACATCCGTTACACCTGGTGACCATGTAGTACTCGGATTCTCTTACTGTGGTCATTGTGAAAGTTGCTTAGATGGTAATGCTGCTGCTTGCGAAAATATGATTGAGTTAAACTTCTCTGGAAAAAACAAACGCCATGTAACACCTATACACGATCTTAGCAATAATGATATTTCTCAATTCTTCGGCCAATCTTCATTCGCATACCATGCCGTAGTTGATGAAAATAATGTTGTAAAAGTAACAAAAGATGTTGATATACGTTTGTTAGGTCCACTTGGTTGCGGAATTATGACTGGTAGCGGTACAATCTTACATTCACTACAAGCAAAACCAGGTAGTAGCCTAGTTGTATTTGGAACTGGCGCTGTTGGTCTTAGTGGCTTAATGACAGCTAAAATTGCTGGATGTACCACAATCATTGCCGTTGATATTCATGATAGTCGTTTAGAATTAGCAAAAGAATTAGGGGCTACACACACGATTAATAGCTTAATCGAAGATCCAGTTGCCAAAATTAAAGAAATTACAAACGGTGGAGCTCATTACTCATTTGAAACAACTGGCGTAAATACTGTTACACTTCAATCCATTCAATGTTTACGAGTAAAAGGGACTATGGCAACTGTTGCTGTCGGTAAAAAAGATTTAACTATAAACGTAACAAATGAAATTGTCGTAAAAGCTATTACAATTAAAGGAGTAGTTGAAGGTGATGCAGTGCCACAACTATTCATTCCAAAATTAATTAATTTCTATCAAAAAGGATTATTCCCATTCGATACATTTGTACAATTCTATTCTTTTGAAGAAATCGCTCAAGCATTTGAAGATTCTAAAACAGGGAAAACGATTAAGCCGATTATCGTAATGGAGTAACATCTGTTTGCTTTCTCTTGATAACTAACATAAAAAAAGCCGTGCAAAAGCACGGGTTTTTCCCCATATACGTACATCAGCCTCGCCATTTATATTCTTTCGCGATTGATTTCTTAGTCCACATCGCCTAGTCTCCATCTCTGTCATTGCTCTAAAGAAGATAGGGAACAAATTCGTTTCCAACATGCAAACAACAAGCATTACGATAATAATTGCATATCTAACACATTGTTTTTTCTATTTATCCGTTCATCCCCATGAAAAAAGGAGCTGTCACATAGTCGAATTATCGACTATATGACACTCCTTTTTAGTTGACCGTATATGGCTAAAAATTCATTTATCTCTTTAATATAAAGAATATAAACAATTATTATCTCTTCACATATAAAAAATTCCTTAGCAGTAGAAGTGAGAATGGTTCAGTATTCTTCTAAAAATAATAACTTATAA
>NZ_WIPE01000073.1:119635-171614 GCF_009760835.1 Bacillus sp. EE-W1
CCCTACCTCTCTTTCATCCTTACGGCTCCTCGTCCGTGCCAGTGTGAATCAGGATTGCAAAAATCAAGTAACTATTCTATCGAAGTGTTTAATTAAACTTCGAATATTCGTAAAGAATTTAAAAAATAAAAATGGATTTGATTGTAGTAATAACAAAAGAGGTTAATGCTCTAAAAGTGGTTTGAAAGAATTGAATGTCTTTGAAATGATTAATTCTCTATAATTATGTTCCCAAAAAATTCAAAACCTTTTTTGGGATCTAATACATTATTTGTAATGAATCTTAACAAAAGCTTTTTATTTGACTTTCTGTGATACCTTCAATTAATCCCAGTTCACTAATCAAAAATTCGTGTGCGTTATCTAACATTTTCTTTTCGCTTGCATTAAGTGCTTTTTCTTTCTGCATACGTAATAAATCACGTACAACTTCAGCACCTTCTTGTATTTTACCCGTCTTTATTTTATCAGTGTTCAATTTATACCTTTGTTTCCACGTAAGTAATCTATCAGATTCTCCATGTTGAAAAATATCCAATATGTGTGCTATTGCCGTTATATCCGTGACTGGTCGTATATTTGAGCTCAATATTCTCCCTGCCGGAATCATTACTTCCATATTACTACCCGACATTTTTATAACATAATATTGTTGTTTTTCTCCTGTGATTTCCTTCTCTTCTATGGCTTTAATTATACCTGCTCCCTGCATTGGATAAACAATGTTATCGCCAATTTGAAACAAATAATCCACCTCCATATATGGTAACCTTCTCAATCTTAACACACAATCAATTTTTTAGCAAAATTTTTATTTTATCATAAAATTATTTTTAATGTCAATCCTTTCGAACTAAGAAAATAATTTCGTAAAATATCATTAAAAACCCGCAATCTTATTAACTTTTCCTCACATATATACATTCTAATTTCACCTTCTCTTTTTACATAAAAACACATTACTACATATAAATAGTAATGTGTTTTTTATACGGAATCGTTAAACATTCCCTATTAATTTCACGCCTATACACTTACCTGCTTACGTACTGTCTCTCTCGCTAAAAGAAAACTCATAATCACTTGTGCAGCTACTCGACTCGTCATATCTCTGAAATCAAGGGTTGGATCAATTTCTACTATATCCATCCCTTGAACGAGCGGTTCTTTACCAAGAAATTCAATCGCATCAAGTAAAGTCGTACTATCCATACCGCCAGGACCAATTGCTGGACAACCTGGTGCAAATGCTTGATCTAGTACATCCATATCAAGAGAAATGTAAATAGAAGTCACGCCTTGCTTTCTTAATACTTCAATACTTTCTGTGATAATATCTTTGATTTGTCGCTCTCGTACATCTTTCATTGTATACACTGTCACGCCATGTTCTTTTGCATATTCATGGTACGCTCGTGCATTTGAAAAATTACGAATTCCGATTTGAACGAGTTGTTTTCCTGTAATGACATCATTTTCTAGTAAACTACGGAACGGTGTCCCATTTGATGGGCCACCATCATCTAAATTACGTAAATCATGATGGGCATCAAATTGAATAACGCCGACCTTCCCTTTACTATTTGCAAACCCTGTTATACTCGGAAAACTAATCGAATGGTCACCACCAAGAACGATTGGTATCATGTTCGGATTTACTTTCGTTACATGACCAACTGTTTTCGCAATTCGCTTATGACTTTCTTTTATATCCGTCACATGCATCGTAATATCGCCGCAATCATATAAGACACTTTCTTTCATATCATGTTCTTCTGTAATCGCGTACGTGCTATATGCATCTAACATTGAACGAATTGTTTTTGGTGCAAAACTTGCTCCTGAATGACTAATAGATGGTTTAGAAAGGGGTGCTCCAATTAAGGCAGCACCGAATATTTCCAAGCCTTCCTCCCAATCTTTAATCATCTCACTCCATTTCGTCACTTCACGATCGATAAACTTTGCATTTTTCTTTAAATAGTGGCCGTGCTCCACGATTGTTCACCTCTTGTATATGCGATATTACCATTTTTCCATACTGTATTTACATGACTTACGCCGTAATGATACGGTACGTAAGCATAATTGTAAGCATCCCATAGAACTAAATCTGCCTTGCGACCAACTCTAATTTTCCCAGCTACATCGCCACGATTAATTGCGTAAGAAGAGTTAACTGTTACTGCATTCCAAACTTCTTCTGGTGTCATTTTCAGCTTGAGCATTGCAATGCTCATAATAAGCTGAATGTTCTCAGTTGGACAACTACCTGGGTTAAAGTCTGTAGCCAAAGCAACCGCAACACCTTCATCAATCATTTTACGTCCACGAGCAAAGCTTTCTTTATTTAAATAGAAAGTTGTTCCTGGTAATAAAGTCGCTACTGTATTAGAGTTTGCAAGCATTTCAATTCCTTTATCAGAAGCGCCAACTAAATGGTCCGCTGATGCTGCACCAATTTCAGCCGCTGCTTCCGCGCCACCAAGAGGGTCAATTTCATCTGCATGAATTTTCACATCAAACCCAAGCTCTTTCGCTTTTAATAAAAACTCTTTTGACTCTTCAACAGAGAACACACCTGTTTCACAGAAAATATCAACGAATTCAGCTAATTGCTTCTCTTTCATTTCTGGTAGTAGGTCTAACATCCATTGTAAAAATTCTTTTGATCTACCTTTATACTCTTTCGGAACTGCATGAGCACCTAAAAATGTGGAAACTAAATCAATCGAGTGCTCTTTTTGTAATTGTGCAGTTGCCTCTAATTGTTTCCATTCCGTCTCATCATCTAATCCGTAACCACTCTTCGCTTCTACAGTTGTAACTCCGAAAGATAACATACGGTCTAAATGGAATTTCGCTTTTTGAACAAGTTCTTCTCTCGACGCCTGTTTCGTTGCATTTACAGTTGAAAGAATACCTCCGCCTTGTTCTAAAATTTCTAAGTACGGAACTCCTTGTAATTTTAGTGCGATTTCATTTTCACGAGATCCACCAAATACAAGGTGAGTATGCGGATCAACAAGACCAGGAGAAACCATTTTCCCGCCGCAATCAATAACTTCTTTCGCTTGTAATCCTTTAGCTTCTTCCGCTGTTCCAACGAAAGTAATTACGCCATTTTCAATTCCAACCGCACCGTTTTCGATAACAGGAAGCGTGTTCATCGCTTCCCGTCTTAACAAGCCATCTTCTTGATCCATTGTTAGTAATTGACCGATATTTATTAGTAAAGTGTCCAGCATGTTTTCTCCTCCTTATTTCATCATTGGAATGTTAACGCCTTTTTCTTTCGCAGTTTCCACAGCTAAGTCATATCCTGCATCAACGTGACGAACAACACCCATACCAGGATCAGAAGTTAATACGCGCTCAATACGTTTTGCTGCCGCTTCTGTTCCATCTGCAACGATAACCATTCCAGCGTGAAGTGAATAACCCATACCAACGCCACCACCGTGGTGAACAGACACCCAGCTCGCACCGTTTACACTATTAATTAATGCATTTAAAATTGGCCAATCGGCTACTGCGTCACTACCGTCTTTCATCGCTTCTGTTTCACGGTTTGGAGATGCTACTGATCCGCAATCTAAATGGTCACGGCCGATAACGATCGGTGCTGATAATTCACCATTTGCCACCATTTCATTAATGATGCGACCAAATTTCGCGCGCTCACCGTAACCTAACCAACAAATACGAGATGGAAGACCTTGGAACTCAACTTGCTGACGAGCCATACGAATCCAGTTACATAAATGCTCATTATCCGCAAACTCACGTAATATTACTTCGTCTGTTTTATAAATATCTTCTGGATCACCAGAAAGTGCTACCCAGCGGAATGGTCCTTTTCCTTCGCAGAATAATGGACGGATAAATGCTGGAACGAATCCTGGGAAATCGAATGCATTTTTCAAACCTTCATCGAAAGCAACTTGGCGAATGTTATTTCCATAATCAAATGTAATTGCGCCTTTTTCTTGCATAGCAAGCATTGCTTCTACATGTTTTGTCATGCTTTCTTTTGATAATTGTACGTAACGTTCTGGATCTTCTTCACGAAGTTTCGCTGCTTCTTCTAATGTGAAACCTACTGGAATATAACCGTTTAATGGATCATGAGCAGATGTTTGATCCGTAACTAAATCTGGCGTAATATTGCGCTTCACTAGTTCTGGTAAAATCTCTGCCGCATTTCCTAATAAACCAATTGAAATTGGTTCTTTCTTCTCTTTATACTCGTTCGCAACCGTTAATGCTTCTTCTAATGATTCTGTATACATATCACAGTATCTCTTTTCAATACGACGATCGATGCTGCGCTTATCAACATCAATAGCAATGACAACACCGCCGTTCATCGTTACAGCAAGAGGTTGTGCACCACCCATACCACCTAAGCCGGCAGTAAGTGTTAATGTACCTTTTAATGAACCATCGAAATGTTGACGTGCCGCTTCGCCAAACGTTTCATATGTTCCTTGTAAAATACCTTGTGTTCCAATGTAAATCCAGCTACCTGCTGTCATTTGTCCGTACATCATAAGACCTTTCTTCTCTAGTTCACGGAAGTGATCCCAGTTCGCCCATTTTGGTACTAAGTTTGAATTCGCTAAAAGAACGCGAGGTGCATCTTCATGCGATTTAAAGATTGCAACTGGTTTTCCTGATTGAACAAGTAATGTTTCATCGCTTTCTAACGTTTTTAATGAATCTACAATCGCATGGTAGCTTTCCCAGTTACGAGCTGCACGGCCAATTCCGCCATATACAACTAATTCTTCTGGTTTTTCAGCAACTTCAGGATCTAAATTGTTCATTAACATACGAAGTGCAGCTTCTTGAACCCACCCTTTCGTTTGTAATTCAGTACCTCTTGGCGCGCGAATTGTTTGTTTAACTTTTTCCATTTCAATCTCTCCCTTTTCTCATTTTATAGTGCCGCGTTTACATCTAATCTTTCTTTTATCGAATAATTCGTTTTTAACCAGTGCGTAATATTTTCAATATCCGTTGAGAATATGCGATCATTTGTAATAGAAGGTACTTGTTGACGGCCTTGATGGTAGAAGCTCTTCGTCACTGTACTCATGTTTTCAATACCGCGATATTCCGCTGCTTGCATCGCACAAATCATCTCAATTGAAAGAACACGTCTTACATTTTGAATAATTTGATGTGCATGGCGTGAAGCGATTGTTCCCATACTTACGTGATCTTCTTGGTTAGCTGATGACGGGATTGAATCAACACTCGCTGGATGTGCTAACGTTTTATTTTCAGAAACAAGTGACGCTGCAGCGTATTGCATAATCATTGCACCAGACTGAAGTCCTGGTTCTGGACTTAAAAATGGAGGTAAATCATTTAATTGCGGATTTACTAAACGCTCAATACGACGCTCTGAAATATTTGCAAGTTCCGCCATTCCTACTTTTAAGAAGTCCATCGCAAACGCAATCGGTTGACCATGGAAATTCCCACCCGAAATTACTTTTTCTCCGCCATCAAAGATTAGCGGATTATCTGTTGCTGCATTCATTTCAATTTCTAATTTTTCTTTCACATAATTTAAAACTTGCCAAGAAGCACCGTGTACTTGCGGGATACAGCGAAGTGAATATGCATCCTGTACTCGTAGTTCTCCTTGTTTTGTTGTTAATTTACTATCATGAAGGATGTTACGAATTCTGCTCGCTACTTCCACTTGCTCTTTATAACCACGCGCTTTATGAACATTTTCATCAAATGCATCAATAATGCCTTGTAATCCTTCAATTGTCATCGAAGCAATGAATTCAGCTTGATACGCCATTGCTTCTGCTTCTATATAAGAAAGAACTCCTTGCGCTGTCATCGCCTGCGTACCATTAATTAATGCAAGCCCTTCTTTCGCTTCAAGTTCAATCGGTTCAAGACCTTCTTCTGTAAGAGCAACCATCGCATGAACGCGTTTCCCCTTATAGAACACTTCACCTTCGCCTAATAATACAAGCGCAAGATGAGATAAAGGTGCTAAATCGCCACTCGCACCAAGTGACCCTTGTTGCGGAACGACTGGGTGAATTTTACGATTTACAAACTCAAGAAGCATATTTACAACAAGTGGTCTAACACCAGATACTCCTTTTAGCATCGTGTTCGCTCGTAAAATTAACATACCGCGTGATACTTCTTCAGGGAATGGATCACCTATACCACATGCATGTGACTGAATTAAATTGTGTTGAAGTGCCTTTACATCATCTTTTTGAATAAGCACATCACTGAACTTTCCAAATCCAGTTGTAATACCGTAAACGACTTTTCCGTCCTCTACAATTTTCTCAACAACTTCGCGGCACTCCGCCACCTTTTGCATACTATTTGGACAAGCTGTTACACCTTCCCCTTCAAGTAACAACCTCTTCATTTCTTCAATTGTCAATGTGTGTCCTGTTAACGTAATCATTCTTTTTCCTCCTTAAAAAGGCAAAAGGGGACCTTATCTTTTTAAGACAGACTTCTGTCCTAAAAAAGTAAGGCCCCCTTCTAACTAATAGACTATGGGCAAATCATATGTGATTAATTCCTAAACCAATCGCCTCATGCTCAGATCCTTTTACAGGTGCACCAATCGTTCCATATAATGCAACAGCAACCCATTCGCCTTCTTTTTTTCCGTCGTATGGTCTACCGCGCACAATCGCAAAGCGAAGTCCTACTGTACGAAGAACGTCTGCTAACTGAATTTGACCTCTCGTCACTCCGTACAAAGCTTCCATAATTGCATGATAAAGTGCATGTGTTTCTCTGTAAACATCTGTTTCAATAACTTGGGTGCTCTTAGCCGCTGTTTCCATTGCTGCTACAACTTTTTGCGAATTCATCGAACCCACTTTCCCCGTACAATACTTCCAACCTTTTGGAATAGATAATACAGGGCTTTCATTCTCATCCGCAAGTGCCAACAACATGGCCATACGACCAATTCGATGTGTTCCTTGAAGAAGCATGTGACTCTCTCATTTCTTTTAATTATTTGAATATTTCTTAATTTAAGAATATATGAAAACGGTTAAATCGTCAATAGTTTAAACTCACATTCGAACAATTTTTTCATCCCCTCCATTTGTGTACACAAATTATTTACACGAATTTTTCAGGCGTGCTATAGTCTCACTAACAGATGCAAAGGGGCGAGATTTCAATGAAGAAGCGAAAAGATATTCATTTTCGAATTGAAGAAAAATTACTTGAAAGGTTTGAAGCTGCACTCCATTACGAAGGTTTAAGGAAAACCGACGTATTAACACACGCGATTCAGCAATTTTGCACGAAGGTGGAATGTGAAAAAATGAATGATGTAAAACGCCAATATAACGTAAGCAACCATTTACAGACACGTATCGATACGCATAAACATTACGAAGAAAAACAAATGAATTTAGATGAACTCGTCATGGAACATTTACAACTTCAAGGAGAAGAAAAAATATTAGAGGTTGGGTGTGCTAATGGAAATTTTCTTTCCCTTTTACAAACTAACGGTCATAAAGGCCAACTAACCGGTTTTGATCAATCGAAAACGATGCTTTCTGAAGCTGCAATAAAGAATAGCATAATTGAATGGAGACTAGGTGATGCTGGTAAACTTCCTTTTGAAGCTAATTGCTATGACTGGGTCATCGCAAGACATATGTTATATCACATGAAAGATGTCGAAAAAACAGTTCAAGGATTCCATAAAGTAATTCGTCCCGGAGGCTCACTTTTAGCTACAACAAATTCTGACGTTACATTACCTCGTATAGTTGAAATGTGTAACCGCATGTTAGACGCATTTGATTTACCAAAAACAACATCATCAGTCACTCCATTTTGTTTAGAAAATGGTAAAGAGATATTACAGTCTGTTTTTCCAACTGTTGAAGAAACAGTTATTCATAATGCTCTCGTTTTTCATCATGCTACTCCGATTGTAAACTATATTTCTAGCATGTTTCCATCGCTAAATATACCTGATAATACATATCTTCACGCCGAAATGAAGGAATGGCTAAAAGAAGAAGTAGAAAATGAATTGTCACTTCATAACGGTATATGGCGCGACCCGAAAACGTTAGCCATTTATCGATGTAAAAAAGAAAAAAGCTAGCAAATGCTAGCTTTTATACATTCTCATGTAAAAGTTTCTCCAGCATCATATTGCCCTTACCACCGTAAAAATTTATATTATGTTCGTTCGCTACTCCAAAATAAGAAGCAACCGCTATTCCGAATGGTACAAATGCATGCCCCTGTGCTGTAATAATATTTGAGTGTCGCACAACTTCTTCATACACAAAATTTTCTACTGGAAAACAATCTAATTTTTTATAATCCATAGTCACTGTATACGAGATGTCTTTGAATAAGCCTGCTTTTGCTATCGCATACGGTCCAGCACAAATCGCAGCTACTAATTTTACTTTTTCAGAAAATTGGCGAATGACTGAAAAGAGAATATCTGCGTCTTTCATATGTACTGCGTCTCCCCCTGGAATCATAATCCCCTCATATTCATCTACACGCACTTCACTTAATTCTATATGCGGTTGTACTTGCAATCCTGTTTCACTTATAATCAACTCTTTTGTTAAGCCCGCAGTAATGATTTCATATTTCTTTTTCAACAATGCTGTTGCTACTGTAATTTCAAACTCCGCAAATGTTGGGTATACGAATAATAATATTTTTTTCATAGTCCTTTCTCCTTTAACCAGCCCATAAAATATGCTTCTAACTCATCCACTGTTAATGTATTCGTGTCCACATAAGTTACAGGAAATTGTTTATACCATTCTTTTTCAGTTTCTACTAATTTAAATAGTTCTTCAAATGTACTGCGGTTTCTTGTCCTATCATTATTTTTTCTATCATATACATTCTTTTTCGTAACATCTAAATAAAAAATTGCATCCGAACAGCATTCTCTTAATTTATACAATTCATCTTTTAATTCTGTTTCTATATCCCACTCTTTCCCTATCATTTTCGGATAAAAGAGTGTATAAAATTCAATATCTTCTGGTCCGCGATCAAAAATCACGACTGAATCTTTCACATTTTGAAACTCCTTTATTTTTGCTTCCATGAACATTTTTTGATTTATAATAAACCCTTCTTTTGAATTCATATCCAAATTTAATTGTTTTCTCTTTTCTACAATTGGATATGGATTTTCATATATAATTGAAAATCCACATCGCTCTAACCTTATAGCCAATGTTGTTTTCCCACTTGCCATCGGTCCTTGGAGTGAAATTACATATGCCATTCCTCTCATTCCCTTGCACTTTAGTACACCTATAATATACAGAATTTTGAAAACTATAAACAGAATATATATCATCTTGTTTCTTAATCTTATCTAACTTATAATAAAAATAGAGATTATGACGGACGCATCAATAATGTAAGCTTGGAAATCCAAGCTTACATTATTTTTTGCTTTCCCTTTTCTAATAAAAAGAGTATACTAATTTAGAACGTATGTTCTTAATGATTACATACAGTAAGGAGATAGAACAATGGTATACGATACAAAAGCAATTTCTTGGAATGAGTCTTTAAAACAACTTCAACGCCGCTATACAAACAAACAAGTTGATCGAAAAGAATTTGAAGATATTGAACTGATGGAATTCTTCCGCGATAACGACTACATTTCTTTACCTACACATATAAGCGGCCTATCAACAGCACGTTTTACTTCTTACTCTATTTTCACAACTGAAGATAAAGATCGTAAAGTTGGCACATTAATCATTGAATATGTAGAAGATGATAATAATAATTTATGTGTTGAACAACTATACTTTGTTTAAATGATAACGCTTGGTCAAATTGACCAGGCGTTCTTGCTTTCTATGAATATCACTGTTTATAATATGAATAAAAGAAAACCGCAATCATTAAGGGGGGATAAGCTTGCTCGAAGGATGGTTCAGTTGGTTCATAGTGCTATGGACTGTTATTTTATTAGGACTTATGTCTATCGGTGGATACTTTATGTTCAGAAAATTCCTAAAACGATTACCTAAAGAAGATGGTATGTCCATTTTAGATTGGGAAGAGCACTATATTAATAAAACTAGACATTTATGGGATGAAGAACAAAAACAATTGTTAGAAGAGCTCGTAAGTCCTGTTCCAGAACTATTTCGCGATGTTGCTAAATCAAAAATTGCTGGCAAAATCGGAGAACTGGCATTACAAGAAAAAGCCTCTCAAATTACACAAGATTTAATTATCAAAGGATATATTATTGCTACACCGAAGCGTGATCATAAATTTTTAGTAAAAAAACTACAAGAAAAAGAGATTGATTATTCAAACTATAAGTCTTTACTCGCAAAATAACTTCACATTATTTTCAATAAAAAAGACAGCGCCTTTGACGCTGTCTTTTTATTTTATACATATACAGTTTTTAAGTTAATTTCATATCTTTTTCATTATAAAAACCATCTTCTTTTTCCATTTCCTTCTGTAATTTCGTAAAGGAACGGTACATAGCAATTCTCCATGACACAATCATCGCGAACGCCAGTAAGAAGAACATGCCACTAAGTTGTCCTAAATCAAGAGATTGACTTAAGTATGTTTTAAATACAATCCGCACGACAAGTAATCCAATTAATATAAAAACAAATGCTTTTGAACGCTTCAAATAAATCTCTTGTCCTCTAATTTCAAATTTAGATGTTTTAATAAGAAAAATAGAGAAAAACAAACCGACGCCAATTGCTTCTAACATTTCTGCTGGAGTTAATCGAAATTCAGGAAAAACAAACATCAACGCTCCCGTGCTCATAAAAAATGGTGGGAGTATAATTTTTTTCAATGTTGCCGGTTTCTTAGCTGCTTTTAAACGAATAAACATCGCACCAACAGCCATACAAACAGCAACGATACTGGATAAAACAACTATGTTCATATTTTCTCATCCTTTTTTGTGGCTATATGCAAAATATACTTTCATTATATGCTTTTCCGTTAGTATTTCCAACATTTTCACAGAATAATACTAAAAACCGGTAAAACCACCAAATAAACTTGAGAAATATACGATAATTTTCGTCATCCAGTTGAAATATAGGAAGATACCCATGACAATCATAACATATCCTCCAATCTTCATGAATTTCATACTATTTCTTTTAATCCAAGACATTTTCGTAATAAAGAATGATAGTACGAAAAATGGGATAGCAAACCCAAGTATGTATGCTATCATATAAATCATTGCTGATTCTGGATTTGTTGCAGCTAATCCAATTACAGACACTAAAATAGGTCCAGTACATGGTGTCCATCCTGCAGCAAAGGCCAACCCAATTAGAACGGATCCCAAATAGCCACTCGGACGATTTTTAAACGTAAATTTACGGTCTTGCATTAAAAACTTTGGCTTAAACACACCGACAATAATAAGACCGAACACGATGATAAATATACCACCTAACTGTCTAATTAAATCTTTATAATTTGTAAAGATGCCTCCAATAAAACTTGTACCAAATCCAATTGCAATAAATATAATTGAAAATCCAAGTAAGAAAAACGCTGTATGTATCATACTTCTTTTGCGAAGCATTGCATTTTCTTCTTTCAACTCAGAAACCGACATACCTGTTATGTACGATAAAAATGCCGGATAAAGCGGTAAGCAACATGGGGAAATAAATGATAAAAATCCAGCGCCAAACGCTAAAAAAATACTAATATCTTGCATGATTCCACTCCTCTCCTTACATATTGTAGCAAAAACACATAAAAATACTATGAACAATTCGTGAACTCACTTTAACAACGTGATAATAAGAAAAACTACCCTTACAAACAGTTTCTAATAAAACGTTTTCATTTCCTTCTATTATATAGAACAATCTTAATTGGACTAAGAAACTTCTCTAATTGTTATTAACATAACAAAGGTAACATAGTTTCTCAAATGATTAGCACACTATAATGGACTACCCTTCTATATCCCTAAAAAATATTTTTTTCAAATGCTGTCTTTATACAATACGAAGCTGATTTTACAATACTTTTATTATTACTAATTTCAAGATTATGCATAAATATCATACTTTTATTATTATTCTATAAAATGTCACACTTTTCTTTTATTTGACCCTTTATTTTTAATTTTGTATACTTCCCTCTAGTTATATATGTCCGTTAGGAACAATTTCATATAGATGGGAGGAATTTTTCATGCTTCGTTATTCTCTTTTAGTTTTATTAGGAGCGTGTAGTTATGGGATTTTAGCTATTTTCGTTAAACTTGCCTATGCAGAAGGATTTTCACTTGGAGAGGTAATTGGCAGCCAATATTTGTTCGGTTGGATTATTTTGCTTGCTATTACTCTTCTATTTTCTAGACATCGTGTTCCATTAAAACAAGCGTTAATTTTATTCGTTGCAGGTACATCTGCAAGTTTTACTGGAATTTTTTATTATGCTTCATTAAAAACTGTACCAGCATCTATTGCAATTATACTTTTATTCCAATTCGTTTGGGTCGGAATTATTATTGAAGCAGTCGCAACAAAAACATTACCTTCAAGAGAAAAGGTTATTTCCGTTATTTTCTTACTTGCAGGTACATTTTTATCAAGTGGTTTACTAGAAAAATCAGCAGGTGATTTCGATATGACTGGAATCATACTAGGTTTATTATCTGCTGTTACATTCGCAACATACATTTTCGTGAGCGGAAAAGTTGCTGTTGAAGTACCTTCATTACCGCGCGGTGTTCTCTTAATGACTGGCGCTTTAACTTTAGTAATGATCGTATTCCCGCCAACATTTATTTTTAGCGGTGCAATTTCTGAAGGACTTTGGAAATACGGTTTAGGATTAGGAACATTTAGTATCGTCATTCCTTCTATCGCCTTTACAATCGGTATTCCAAAGATCGGTTCTGGCTTAGCGACTATTCTTGGTGCAGCAGAACTACCAGTTACAACAATTATGTCTGTATTCGTTTTAAAAGAAGCGGTGCTATCTTCACAATGGATCGGTGTATCACTTATTTTAATCGGTATTGCAATCCCGCAAATTGCCTATGCAATGCGTGGGCGTTATCATAAACATCATACACACAAAAAATTGGCAGCATAAAACGAGAGAGGATTTTCATTTGAGAATCCTCTCTTTTCTTATTGTATAATTAATGTAAATACATTAATTAAGAAAGAAGGCATTATACGTGGCAGCAAATCTAGAGCAATTAACTGAGATGCTAATTTCTATTCGTCGAAATTTACATGAGCATCCAGAATTATCATACGAAGAATTTGAAACGACGAAGACTATAAAAAATTGGTTAGAAGAGAAAAACATTACGATTATAAATTCTAGTTTAGAAACAGGCGTTATTGCTGAAATTTCAGGGAATAATAGCGGACCAATTATAGCAATCCGTGCTGATATTGATGCCCTTCCTATTCAAGAAGAAACACATTTACCGTACGCTTCAAAAATTCCCGGTAAAATGCATGCTTGTGGGCATGATTTTCATACAGCTGCTATTATAGGTGCCGCTTATTTATTAAAAGAAAAAGAATCTTCTCTTAGCGGAACTGTACGCTTTATATTCCAACCAGCTGAAGAAAGTAGCAATGGTGCTCGCAAAATAATTGAAGCCGGGCATTTACATGGCGTGCAAGCTATTTTCGGTATGCATAATAAACCTGATTTACCAGTAGGTACAATCGGTATTAAAGATGGTCCACTGATGGCCGGGGTCGATCGATTTGAAATTAAAATTCACGGAGTTGGTACACATGCAGCTGTACCTGATGCTGGGGTAGACCCTATTGTCGCGTCCTCTCAAATCGTGATGGCACTCCAAACAATTGTAAGCCGAAATATAAGCTCTTCACATAATGCCGTCGTCAGTGTCACAAACATCCATTCAGGAAATACGTGGAACGTAATTCCTGAAAAAGCAACGCTGGAAGGAACTGTACGTACATTCCAAACTGAAACACGTGAAAAGATTCCTGCACTAATGAAACGTATTATTCAAGGAGTTTCTGATGCATTAGGTGTAAAAACAGAATTTCGTTTTTATGCAGGTCCTCCTGCTGTTCATAACGATACATCTTTAACAAACTTATCCTCTCAAGTTGCTGAAAAAATGAATTTAAATATCATCTCTCCTACCCCGTCAATGGCCGGAGAAGATTTTTCTTTTTATCAACAAGAAATACCTGGTTCATTCGTTTTTATGGGAACGAGTGGTACACATGAATGGCATCATCCAGCTTTTACAGTAGATGAGCAAGCATTACCTATAAGTGCAGAATACTTCGCTTTGTTAGCTGAAAAAGCACTTAAACAATTTGCATAAAAAAGGAGCCGTTAAGAAATACTTAACGGCTCCTTTTTTAAGTTAAATCGCGTTTTAAAAATACTGTATAGGAAATGCTTAAAAATACAAATAAATATAGTAATAACATACATGAAGCAAACGGGAATGTTACTCCATCAATAAAACTTCCATTCTTTGAAATACTGTATAAATCTGTGTTTGCTGGCAATAAATATTTCGCCCAATCATATCTAGTCGCTGCTAATAATGCAATATTTCCTGATAAAGCAAGAAATAGTGAAATACCAATCGCGCCTCCACTAGATCTTGTTAATACAGAAATCATAAATGCAAACGCTGCGTACACAATCGTCGGCAACCACGATAAGATATAATACTTACTAGCTTCCACAAAAATATTTTGTTTTATAATATTTCCATCTTGGAAAATAAGCTCGCTCCATGCAGGCTGTTGGAATTTATAAATAACAAGTCCACATAAAGTGGAGAAAATCATATTAAATATAAACAATAACGCTGCAAATATCACAATTGCTAAAAATTTAGCTGTCAAAATTTTAAATCGACTCGCTGGTCGTATCGTTAAAAATTTATATGTTCCCCAGCTATATTCATTCGCAAAAATTGTACTTGCATACACGAGGATAAATGGGAGCAATATTGGAAATACGATAAAACCTGTATCTCTCATGAAAGAAAGCGGAGAACTGCTTGCCGGTGCTGTATCTGTATCTAAATGCTTCATCTTAAGCTGATATTCCTTTACAAGCTCGTCCCCAGATCGTTCTGCTAATATAGCTTCTTTTTTCATACCTAGCTTTTTCTCTATTTCTACAGTTCGTTCTGTATAATCGGCTTTCCATCCTTTTGTTTCCGGTTCTAAATACTTTACCGTAACCCACCCTAATCCAATTATTAATACTGCAATAACTGCAAAGGGAATAATCGTTCGCTTTCGCTTAAATATTTTATACAGTTCGTTATACACTAAATTAAACAATATCTTTTCCCCCTGTTAATTCTAAAAATTGCTCTTCTAACGTTTTTCTTTCTTCATATACACGATACACTTGAATATTTTTCTCAAGCAATATACGAATAACATTTGGGATTTCTTCATCTTTTACATGAATAAGTAGATCATTACCTTTTATTAAAACATCTTGGTCTAACATTTCTGCTGCTTTATTCGCATCATCTACACGTATACGGATTGTCTCCATCTCTTCTCTTTGATTATGCTGAATATTTTGCGTCGCCACATATTCTCCATGCTGAATAATGATAACTCTATCACACATTAATTCAACTTCTGAAAGTAAGTGACTAGATACAAGTACCGCTTTCCCTTGTTCATGTGCAATTTTCTTTATGTACATTCTCATTTCATGTATTCCACTAGGATCTAATCCATTCGTTGGTTCATCTAATATTAATACATCTGGATCGTGAATAAGCGCTTGAGCAATTCCTAAACGTTGTCTCATGCCGAGTGAATATGCTTTTACTTTTCGGTCAATTACTTGTCCCATCCCTAACAATTTCACTACTTCATCGATACGTTCTTCCGTCACGTTACCATTCATTCGTCCGAAATATGTTAAATTTTCATAGCCGCTCAAAAAAGGATAAAATTCCGGTGTCTCAATTACTGCTCCAATTTTCGCAGCAGTACTTTCAAATTGCTGTTTTACAGATTGACCGTCAATCCAAACTTCACCCTCTGTCATACGAATCATGCCGACCATCATTCTCATTAAAGTCGTTTTTCCAGCACCATTTGGTCCGAGCAAGCCAACTACTTCACCCTTTTTAACTTCGAAACTAATATTTTCTACAAGTGTCTTTGAACCGATTCGCTTCGTTAACCGCTCAACCTTTACAATTGATTGTTCATTTGTCATACTATACAACCTTTCCTTCCCATTCTTTGTCAGGTCTTTACACTGTAACATGATTATTTTTATGTGTAAAATAAGAAAAGGCATGATTTCTCATGCCTTTTCCTTAAATTAAAACGAATTTTAATCTTGTAAACTTTGAACAAATCGAAAACATTGCATCATCGATAATAGGACGACCACAATCATAATTATACTAACAACTACTATTGCATATATTGTAATCGGTGCACTATTTATCCCTTGTATTCCTGCTATTTTCATAAAGATAATCGTAAATAATTTCAAAAATAACATCCCATTCACTAATCCAAAAACAAACGCTGCTCCATAAATAAATAATTGCTCCTGACATAATAAACATAGTACGTCATTTCTCTTCCTACTCTCTGCTACATAAGATTTAATTTCCTCTTTCCTCACTTGCAGAAGAGAAAACGTTATTTTATATGTAGTAAAAATACAAATAAAAATGAATACAATAAACAGCATGTAAAAGCTCATTTGAAATAAAAGTGTAGTCTCTAATTTCCCAATAGCTCCTTCATTAAATTGGAGCGATATCATAAAAAATAAAATCATAGTACTCATAGCAACCCACATGAATTGCTTCATCCTTTTGGCAGCAAATGTTCTTATATTTTTTCTCACTAACTGACATAAAGACATATGTTCTTCCCCTACCTTACTTCATACCATACTCATTCTATACTACTAGTGTATAAAAATATGACATTTTAAACATCGCACTACAATCTGAATTTTTTCTAAGTCTTTAGTCCTAGAAAATAAAATGGAAAATAAATCATATTCAGAATATAATTGTAAAAAGGAGGGGGTTGCATGCGCATAAAATTACTATCAATCTTATTTTTATTATTTCTCACAAGTTGTAGCTCACTTAAAAACAATGAGATCGCCATTGTTGAGCCATACAAATTAACAGAAGAGCAATCTTCTATTTTACAAATGACTCCTTTTCAAGAAGGAGACAGCATGTTTTATAACGTTACCCTAAAAAATGAAAAAGATGAAATACATGCTACAATTGATTATTATCAAAATGGTAAAAAAACAAACGTAATTGCGAATATAGCTACCTCCCATTTTCAAAAAAAGAAAGTAAAGCTTTCTTTTTTACCACCTCAATCCCAACTCGATAAAGATGTACAAGTGCAAAAACATTGGTATGTTAATATTGAAGGTAGTTCCATGCTCGCTCCTGAAGAAGCACCTCCAATCATAAATAGCTCTACCTCTACTACTCTTCAATCTGCTATAAACTTAACATACAATCAAAAGACGACTTTAGCGGCTATAATAAAAACGAATAAAGAAACCGTAAGAATTCCAATGCTTGAGGAAAAAACTGCTATTGACCAACTATTACAAAAAAACGAACATGTTTATCTCTTTAGTATAGAACTAAAAAAAGAACACTAAAGCGGAAATGCAATTATATTGCATTTCCGCTTTAGTGTTTAACGAGGTGTACTTTTTAACAAATTAATTAATCTCATCCTCAACTTCTATTCTTTTCTTCTCTCTTGCAATTTTCAAAAACTCTAAAAGTTCTGGATTAGTATTCATTTTTTTGTACGCTACTGACATTTCTGCAACAAAATTAGAATCACATAACTCTTTATATACGACTTCGGTTTTATACAATTTATTCGCCGATACAGGTATTACCGTAATTCCGATTCCTGCCGCTACAAGTCCCATAACTGTTTGATATTCCGTTGCTTCTTGTACAATGTGTGGACTAAATCCTACGTCGCGGCAAAGTGATAAAATTGTATCGTATAACGCTGGCCATACCGGTCTCGTAATAAATACGAACGGTTCGTCTCTTAAATCTTCAATATGTATTTCATCCTTTTCAGCAAGTGGATGTGCCTTCGGTAAACATAACGTACAAGAAAGCTTTTGAATTGGTTCTAACTCTAGTAATTGCGTTGGAATTGGCGGACGCAAAAAGCCAATATCAATACGGTTATCGTGAAGTGCATGCACCTGATCCGGTGTTGACAGTTCATGTAATGCAACAGACACTCTCGGAAATTTCTTTCTATACTCCCTTACGATAGATGGTAAAATATCATATATCGCCGCACCTACAAAACCAATTGAAAGTGATCCCACTTCTCCCCTTTGGGCACTTTGTGCAACTTCTACTGCTTTATCAATTTGTTCGAACGCTTTTTTTACTTCTTTTAAAAACATTTCTCCAGCTTCTGTTAATTCAACTTTTCTCTTCGTTCTTGAAAATAACATAACTCCCATTTCTTTTTCTAATTGCTGAATTTGTTGACTAAGCGGTGGTTGTGTCATTTGTAAACGAGCAGCTGCTCGTCCAAAGTGTAACTCCTCTGCCACTACAACAAAATATTGCAAATGCCGTAATTCCATTTTGGACACCCTTTTCACTTTCAATTAATACATCTAATATATTAATAACATATAATTTATATATTAGACAAATTTTTCGAATGAACGTATAGTAGAAATTGTTAATTCTTTTTTACAATTTTTATGTAAAAAAAGAAAGAGGTGGGTACTGTATGAAATGGTGGAAATTAAGCGGACAAATTTTATTATTATTTTGTTTCGCTTGGACAGGTGAATGGATTGCAAAACAGGCACACCTCCCAGTTCCAGGAAGTATACTCGGTATTTTTTTATTGTTAATTTCATTAAAATTTAACCTAGTGAAAAAAGAGTGGGTACAGGACGGAGCAGACTTTTTATTAAAAGAACTTATTTTATTTTTCATTCCTTCTGCAGTCGCTGTCATACGCTACAAAGATACACTATCACAATATGGAATCGATCTCATTTTAATTATTATGATTAGTACACTTTGTGTCACTCTCGCTACAGGACTCCTAACAGAATTGCTACTAAAGCGGAAAGGATCAACACAATGATCGGCTTTCTTTGTTTACTATTAACACTATTCACATATTGGATATCGAAGAAAATGTATCAACGCTGGAATTGGAGCTTACTTTCTCCTCTTCTCGTCTGCCCTATTATTTTAATTGCTTTATTACTCGGACTAGACACAACTTATGAAACATATGAAACAGGTGGTCAATGGTTAACAGAATTATTAAAGCCTGCAACAGTTGCTTTCGCATGGCCAATCTATAAATACTTTGATTTACTCAAGAAACATGGAATAGCTATTTTACTTAATGTCATTGTCGGCTCATTTTTATCAGTTATTACTTCAGCACTACTAGCTAATTATTTTCAAATTGATTCATCGTTAGAACATAGTTTAGCGCCTCATATTGTAACGACACCAATTGCAATGGCCATTTCAGAAATGATCGGTGGTATGTCACAATTAACAGCTGTATTTGTTGTTTTAACTGCGTTAACAGGAGCATTGCTCGGACCTGCTCTCATACGTATATGCCGTATTAAAACAGCGCTCGCAAAAGGCATTATGTTAGGCACTAGCGCAAATGGAACCGGTACATCAAAAGCATTCGAAATCGGCCCTGTAGAAGGAACCATTGCAAGTTTATCTATGCTTTTAACAGCAGGAGCTAGTTTAGTTATCGTTCCGCTTTTCTTGTCGTGGATACATTGAAAAAGCAAGTGTTTAAACACTCGCTTTTTTATTTATATATTTATTTAAAACCTCATAATCCTCCGGGAAAGATAGCGTTAATTCCTTCATTTCATCTATCCTCTTCCAAGCAATTTCATGTATTAACTCATCAGGATCTTGGATTTTCATACTACCGCCTATTTTTTTAACGACATAATAATGAATGTATACAGGAACCCCGTATGTAATACCTTCTTTTTCGTATATTTTCTTTACAACTTCCACATTGTAACCTGTTTCTTCCCAAACTTCTCGAATACAACATTCTTCTAGTGTCTCTCCCTTTTCAAGCCCTCCACTTGGAACAGACCACCTTTTTTCTTCACCCTTTTGCCCTTGCAACACCATTAAAACTTCATTTTTTTCATTTATACATACTGCTGCACAACCTATCCATCTTTCCATATACATCCCTCCCCTACAAAAATTCACCTTTTTTATCATTTTCTCCTTGAAAAAAGAGGAAAAAAGTAAACTAATGACGAAAAATCACATTAACTTCATAGACAATCCCTTCTTAGAAATTAAAAACGGAAGGATGAAAATATGATTTCTAAATATGTTGTGGAATGTGTCTTTTGTGAAGAAAATCGAAAACCACGCCAAGCTATCGTAACAGTTCCCGCCACTACTCAGCTACTAGCCATTGAAAAAGTGCGTGCGGAATGTAAACGTCGTTTCGGAAAAGCTTTATTATTGCAAACAGAAATTAAAGAAGAAATAACTTTTGAACAAAAAGAAAGCCGACCATAAATTGGTCAGCTTTCTTATCCGATCATATTTTCACATGAAGATTAGGGGCATCCTCTTTAAGGATCGGGATTTTCCCATTATGTACGTTCCATAATGGTCATCGAACAATATATTTCTATGCAATTAATTATTGAATAGAATAGGGCAAAACTTGTTCGCATTTTTAGAAAAGGGATAGGGATATAATTCAAGTAGTACTTCGAATACTCGAACTTTACACTCATTATATTAAAGTAAATCCTTTTATATGGGAAATATGAATTACTTACATAATTCATTCGTAAAACATATTAGTTTGCTATATTATTTTTATTCCATCAATAACATACATCCAGCTACAACTGGTGTCATAATCATTGAAAGCTTCAAAAGCATACGTGGTGCATAATTTGTAAACTTCGCCCCGATATACGCTCCTAACATCGTGCCCATTAATACTTGCAATAACAGTATATAATCTAGGTAGCCTTCTGAACTATATCCTAGCCCACCTCCAATCGCAATCGGCAATATGACAAGCATTGTTGTTCCTACAGATTGCTGGATTGTTAATCCTAATAGAGCCATTAATCCAAGTTGAATAAATGGTGCAGAACCAATCCCAAATGAACCAGCCATCATTCCAGTGACTAATCCGAGACATATACATTTCATTATATTGTCTTTCGAAAAATCTTTAATTTCTGCTAAAAGTAGTTCTTCCCTATTTTGAAACTTAATTAATTTAACAAACATAAAAATTGCAGATAAAAATAACATCCCAGCTGTAAACCAATGAAGAAGATGCGGTGGTATAAGTGAACCAAGCTTTGCACCAATATAAGAACCAAGTGCTCCACATCCACCAACAATCCCTCCTATAGTAACTACAACATTTCCTTCACGATAATGACTTATAACCCCAGATAATGTCGTAAATGCCATTGCAGTTAAAGACGTTGCAAGCGCAACATGAATAGGAATGTGGAATACTAAAGTGAGTATTGCGATAATAAAACCAGCTCCCCCTGCTCCAACAAATCCTAATAAAACTCCCATTACTAACATCGTTATAATAATTGCCACAGACTTTCCCTCCAGTAAAGCAATTATCCATCATATTCTTCCTTGTATACAAATAAAAAGCATCCTAGATGGATGCTTTTTATTTCAATAATATGTACTTAATCTTGATTAATCAAAATAACTGCCGGACCAGCGACTACTACTCCAGCTACTTCTATCTTTTCAAATTCCTTTACTGTAATAGATATAACTCCTTCTCTTTCCATTAATTCTTTACTCAGGACATCAGTCGGGATTGCTTTCACCGTCTTACCTCCTTTTCATTTATACAATATGATAAAGTGAAACTTTGAAGTGGGAGTCTTATTGCCCGCAAATAGCGAGATAAAAACAACCCAATGCATCCATATATATGCATCACCTCCGCTTTCATTCCTTATTCCACTCAAAATCCTTCTCTCCCTTCCGTAACATATTGAAAAATAAAAAAGCACTCGCAAAAGCGAGTGCTTTTTTATTATTTACTTTCTATTACTTTTAACATTCTATTAATAAATGCTGCCGATTCTCCACGCGTTGCAGAACCTTTCGGCATAAATTCATTATTTTCATTTCCTTTTACAATACCTAATCCATAAACACGTTGTACAGCTTGTTTATCATATGCTAAATCTTGATCCGAGAATGGTAACGGAACTAAGTTACCTTTAATTTTTTTATATTGCAGTGCACGATCAATCATGATAACAGCTTCATCTCGTTTAATCGTATCATTTGGAGCAAACGTCCCATTTCCTCTACCACTTATTATCCCGGCAGTTGCTGCACGATTAATACCATCTATTAGCGATGGATGTGCTGTATTTAAATCATTAAAATTCGATGATCCTTCAGGTAACTGTAATGATCTTGAAATTAAATTCGCAAATTCGCCACGTGTGACAAGACGCTCTGGCCAATAAGAACCTTTCCCATCCCCAATCATAATGCCTCGTTTATCTAATTCACGAATGTCTGCTTCGTACCAACCACCTGTTATATCATCTTTATGGTTCGCATCATAATAAACCTTTGTTCCTTGTAAGAATGGTTCCCACGCATTATTTTTAATCATAATAGCCGGACAATTCTTTCCACTCCAGAATTGATGTTTCTTCACATTTTCTAAAGGAATATGTAATTCTCCCATTAAGTAAGCTGTTAATTTACGAGCATTTTCAACAGCTTTATTATAATCACCATCTTCGTTTACAGCAATTTCAATCGCAATTGATTCTCGATTTCCAGTTCCTTCTGCTCCATCTCCTGCATGCCAAGCATTTTCGTTTAATGGAAGATGTTGGTAAATTTCTTTATCGTCTACCGTAAAGTGCCATGACGCTGAACGATCTTCCGTTCCCGTTGCTTGGTTATATAAATATATTGCATGGTTTTTAGCATTTGCCCCAACACTGTAATTATCTGTCTCATGAATCGTAATATACTTCGGCTTCATCGCATAACCGGGACGGATATTTTCATTTCCTTTCGGTACAATCATTTCTTTTAAAGTTACACCATAAATATCCGTTGTTTTCTCTTCTATTGGTGCAGCATACATAACTGCTGCACGTTTTGTACGTGCTGGTGTTGCCTCTTGAATAATTGAAGCTTTTGTTCCTTCAAATTTTGCTGAAGGTGAATAAATCCATTTTATCTCATCATTTATTTTTACTTGGAACCATTCTCCGGCCTGTCCAATTGCTTGAATATTTTGTGGCTCCAATACATTTTCTTCTTTGTATGAAGTAAATGGTTCAGAGTAAGTAGAGGTTACTTCATTAATAACCAACTTTTCACTTAATAAAGGGTGAAATTCTTTAACCTCTACATTCCCCTCACTATTTTCTATCCATCCAGTTCCAGATGAAGTCCGAACATAGTAAGCGTTTCCTTTTCTCTTCTCAGCTTTTACAACTTGATTCGAAATGTGAACCCCTGTCTCTTTTTGAAAATTACTAGAATCATATAAAGGTACTTCTTTCACTATTTGTACAAGAAATTCGCCTTGCACTTCATTTTTTACTCCTTTATCTTCTCCTCGACCATCTTCCTCTTTCATATGGTTTTCAATACTTTTTAAAGCTTGTACATCAGGTGAAACCGCTACAGTTTTTTCCAACTCATTAGCATAGGAATAATTCGGAATCGTTACCACGCTAAATACAATCGATGCAGCTAAAACATTATAAAATCTTTTTTTCATCATAATACTTAACACGCCATAATTAAATTCGTGTTAATTTCCCCCTCCTCAACCAAAATATAGGACATCTAGTAAACTATTAAACTACATAACCATTTACAATATAACAGACTCATTCCGATTCGTATAGATAGGAATGACTACTATTTGCCTACATTTACTATATTGGAATATAAAAAGAAGCTATAATATATAGCTTCCCTCTACATTTCTTTAACCTCTATGCACCTTATATTCCATAACTCTACCATCTCTATCAAATTGTAAAACAAGCTGTTCACTATCTATTGAAATAAAGCCACGTTCATTTCCAAGATAGTACGAAGTGGTAATCCCTTCTTCTCCATTTCTCGTTTCAGTAGGCGTTCCTAATAATTTTGTGATTTCTTCATTTGACTTCCCTGTTAATTTATATTTTTGCATTAGATCATCTACCATATGTACCCGTTTCTCTTCAGCATGTAACCACCGATCTTGATTAAACTTAGAGGTGTATGTATTCATACTTAATTGCGCAGTGCACACTATCAATAGAATACAACCTACTATCATTACACCTAGCATTTGCTTTTTTTCTGTATTATGATTTACAGAAGTACGTAAGACGAACTTTTGAATTACGACTAATATAGCAAATGGCATGACTACTACAAACATACTTTTTACACTTACTGACATATGAACCACATCAATAACAAACATAAACGCAAGATACATTAGTATATACAAACAAACATAAACATACAAAATACCCCTTAATATAGCACTCAAAAAGCCCACCTCTTTTTAATTTATTTTATAATTCATCCGGCTAATGATTTCTCGAAGTTTTTCTAACTCTTGATCTGTATATATTACTTTCCCTGTTAAGATCTCATTTCTGAAGAACGTTACAATTTGCTCTCTATCTTTTAATCTCGGCGTTTTTTCTTCAGACAGATCTAGCACTTCTTTCCCACTCTCATTATAAAAATATACAATCGGTTTTACTTTTTCCTTTACAATATCAACTTGTATTTCTTTTAAACAATTGTATAGAATATGAGATAATTTCTTCGCTCTATATACTGGATTCCCTTCATTTTTCACTTGTATCGTTAATGAATCTTCACCTGTAACGCATTCAAATGTCTCTTCTTTCTCTACTTCTTGTTGATACTTGCCAATTTCATCAATCATAAATGAATATATACTAGCATTTTCTTTCGTTAAGCCATGAATTAATTTCCCTGTCCATTCTTTCGTCTCAAGTAGATACATACCCGTTTTACTTAAGACAAGATGATGAATGCGACAATCATTTCCTCCATGCTGATTTCTAATAAAAACATTTGGCATAATATGCAATTCAGTGTCTAGTATTATGCCTTGCTCTACGAAGCCACGCTTCATATAATGTAATGTTTCGTGTGTATTCACTTCAGCTCCATTTTTCGTATACTCTCGCAAATTTGCAATTAACTTTTGAAACATGTGTATTTCGTTACTATGTTTTTCTTGTATTTCACTTCGTTCTTTACTATGTTGCATAGCTAATTGATTTTTCATCATACGCATATTTTCAAGTTCTCTAGCTGCACTTATTTGTAAATCATTGTATTTCTTCTGTTCCATATTTTTCAATGTATTTTGTTGTTCTTTATGCTCTGTAACCGTAGCTGCAATTTCAGTTTCATACGTTTCAATTGCTTGTTTCTTTTCAAATTCTACTTGCTGACTCTCTGATTCTAGCTGTTTATTTTTATAGAACAGCACGAATACTACAGCTAATAATAATAAAATCACACCTATTAGCACATAATCCATATCTTTACTCCTTTATTCCATTTTCATTTATTTTTATAAACATCCATTATATTATACTATGCTTTCAATATACACTTTGTAAAAATCACATATTTTTAATGAAGAGAGACTTTAATAAGCGATTTTTCTCATTCCCTACTGATTGTTTCAGGTTGCTCGCAAATAGCAGAATAAAAGGAATCTCAGGCGAGATACCTTTTACGTGCATTTTATTGTACACCATACTGAATATAACTTGAATCATAGTATATCCAGCCATTTCCACCTAAACCAAGCCAGCCATCTTGCTTACACCATACTCTATAAGCCTCACCGCGATGTAACTGTCTTATAACATTTCCATTTAATGATGGAGCATCCCGCAGATTCACATTATCACCAGTAATAGTCGCCACATAATGTTTATACTGAATGTAACTTGGATCATAGTATATCCATTCGTTTCCACCTAAAGCAAGCCAACCATCTTGTTCATTCAAAACTTCATATGATTCTCCTCTATTTAGCTGGCGAATTACACTAGATTGTAAAGATGGTCCACTCCGTAAATTTACATTATCGCCTTTAATTACAGCAACGCCGTAGACTGCAGTAGCAGTACTAGGTGGAGAAACATTTCCACCACCATTTGTTCCATTTCCTTGCAAAGCTTCTAATGAAACCGCTGCTGATACGTCACAATTTCCTACTACACCTGAAATTTGACCAGAATCTGTGTATTGCCATGCTGTCCACTCTGTCCATCCACCAGCATCAGCAGGCGGCGTACTAGAGTATTTAGAAATCCAAAGTGGAATATCGCTTAATCCGTTAATTCCAAACTCATTAATATACCAAACTCCTGTATATAACATGACATCTTTTCCAGTAGCCTGTTTCACATAATTTATGAAACTTCTTGCCCAATTAGATATAGCAGTACCAGTTAAATTACTATTACTCGGATCTATCGGTGATTCTAAATCTAAAACTGGCATTAAGTCTGTCTAATTGCTTTGTAATATATTCACAAAATGTTTCGCTTCTGAAATTGCATCATTTAGTTCTGGATGTGCAAAATGGTATGCACCGATTAATACATTCGCATTTCGTGCTGCTTGTACATTTTGAACCAAAGTAGGATCAAGATTATTCACACCTTCTGTCGCTTTTGCATACGCCGCTGAAATACCCGATCCCTTCACTGCATTCCAATCAATGTTCCCTTCCCAATGAGACACATCGATAAACGTAATATTTGAACTAGATCTATCTTGCATATAAAAGCTCCTATCAATTTTTTTCATTTCGTATACATACAATATGTACAACTTTAATAAAGGGTCACGACGTTTATACTATAGAAATTGAGAGCAAACATATTTTATAAACAAAGTAAAAAGGCCTTATAATTACAAGGCCTTTTGTAAAATCCCTTTATTTTGTAGTAAATACATATTATAATACAACCCTTGCTCACTCAGTAATTCTTGATGTGTTCCTCTTTCTACTATTTCTCCATCATGCATAACAAAAATTTGATCTGCATCTTGAATTGTAGATAATCTGTGTGCAATTGCTATAGTCGTTCTCCCTTTTCGCATTTGCTGTAATGCTGTTTGGATCGCATCTTCTGTTTCTGTATCAATATTAGCTGTTGCTTCATCTAATACTAATACTTTCGGATTCGTTGCTATCGTTCTAGCAAAAGCAATTAATTGTCGTTGACCACTAGAAAATGCAGCTCCTCTTTCTACTACTTCTGTTTCATACTGCTCTGGTAATTTTTCAATAAACGTATTCGCTTGCACAAATTGTGCCGCTTCTTTTACTTCTTCATCCGTAATTTCTTCATTGTACATACGAATATTTTGTTTTACATTTCCCGCAAATAAAAATGCATCTTGCAATACGAGTCCTATTTTCTTTCTAATTTCTCTTTCTTCAAATCTCTCTAAATCTACACCATCTATTACAATATTTCCGGACTTAATATTATAAAATCGCATTAACAAATTCATAATAGTACTTTTTCCGCTACCAGTGTGCCCAACGAAAGCAACTGTTTGCCCTTGTTTCACGTGAAAAGATACATTTTTTAAAACATCACGTTTTCCATCATACGAAAAAGTAACATTTTTAAATTCAATTTCTCCATTAACAACTTGAGGATTTCCATCCCCTTTTTGAACTGGAGCTAAATCTTTCTCATCCATTAAATGAAATACACGTGATGATGAAACAAGTGCCTGTTGGAAAAATGATAATTTCATCATCATCTCATTTACAGGCTGGAAGAAACGATGTATATAGTTAACAAACGCATATAAGACACCTACTTCAACAGGACTCTTCAAAGCATCAATTCCAAATAAACCAAGTACTAACGCAATAGCCACAATATGAACTAAATCAGTTGCTGGACGTAAAAGTAACGCGTCTAACTTTAACGTCCGTCGCCCTGCACTATAATGTTTATTATTCACTTCTTCAAACTCTTTTCTCATACGCTTTTCTTGCCTGAACACTTGAACAATATTCATTCCTTGAATGGACTCATTCAACTTTGCATTTAACACGCTTAATTGATTACGTACTTCTAAATAAAAGGCTGCACTCTTCCGGCGATATAGCACCATAATTGCAAACATTATCGGAATTAATACGAGAGAAAATAGAGCTAGTTTTACATTTAATAAAAACATTGCTACTAAAATACCTATTAAAAAGACTACATTTTTGACAAATGTGGATAATACACTGACATAAAAATCTTTAATTGCTTCCGTATCATTCGTTATGCGCGATACAAGCGTACCAATCGGCGTACGATCAAAGAAACTTAATGACAACTTTTGAACATGATTATATACTTCAACACGCATATCTTGAACAATTTTAAAAGCGATATTTTGAAAATACAATAAGTCTAAATAAGTAAATAATACTTTTAATAAGTGAGCAATAAGATACACTACAAATAGAGTAACAAGTGCTGATTGATCAAAGTTACGTGGTACTAAATGTTCATCAAGAAATTGTTTAATTAAAAAAGGACCCATCATTTCAGTTACAGTTGCACCAACTAAAAAGATAAATGCTAAAGATAGTAACCTTTTATATGGCTTCATATAAGAAAGTAATCTACTTAAATCACTCCGCTTCTTCCCGGTCATCATACGCCTCCTTTCTCGACTAATGCTTCTAACTGCTGGCTCTCGTACATTTCTTTATACCAACCGTTTTCTTTCATTAATTGTTCATGTGTACCTCGTTGCACAATTCTGCCTTCATCCACAACAAGTATAAGATTGGCATGTTGAATTGCACTTAAACGATGAGCAGTAATAATCGTTGTTTTTCCTGCTCTTTCCCTCTTTAATGCATTTAAAATCGTTTCTTCTGTTTTTGCATCTACCGCTGATAAACAATCATCTAAAATTAAAATTTCCGCATTCGTTAATAAAGCACGTGCAATAGAGATTCTCTGTTTTTGACCTCCAGATAACGAAACGCCTCTTTCTCCTACTACCGTTTCATACCCTTCTGAAAATTGGAGGATGTCATTATGAATACAAGCAATCTCTGCAGCGCGGGTTATTTCATTATATGTAGCATCCGCCTTTCCGAAGGCAATATTCTCCCCAATACTCGCTGAAAATAAAAAATGATCTTGCGGCACGTATGAAATGGCAGAACGGACACCGTAAAGTGTTACATCGCGAATATCCCGCTCCCCAACTTTTAATTCACCACTAAAATGATCATACTCACGGATTAAACATTTTAATAAAGTCGTTTTCCCTGCTCCTGTACGTCCGACAACTCCTAGTGTTTCACCCTTCTTCAAATCAAAGTGAACATCTATTAGCTGTAACAGTTCATTTTTCTTATATGAAAATGAATCGACCGCAAATGTAACATCACCGCTTGCTACTTTATGTACAGCATCTTCTCTATTTACTACATCTGATTTTTGCGAGAGAATTTTTTCTACACGGTCATACGAAGCACGCCCACGCTCCATAATATTAAACAACCATCCAAAGGCTAACATTGGCCAAACGAGGGTACCTAAATACGTTGTAAATGTAACGAGATCACCTACAGTTAATTCACCCCTCACAACTAATACTGACCCGTAACACACTGCAATTAAAAAAGAAAATCCAACGATAAGAGAGATTGTTGGATCAAACAACGAATCAATACGTGCGACTAACATATTTTTATGTACAACATCTTCTGATTTTTTTCGAAATGCTTGTAAATCTTCTTTCTCTTGTCCAAGTGATCGAATTACCTTCATCCCACTCATACTCTCTTGCACTTTATCATTGATTTCTGAAAACGATTGCTGCGCTTTATGAAACCTTTTATGTAATAACGTTCCATAATAATTTGTCGAAATCGCTACAATCGGCATTGGAATTAAGCTTAACAATGTTAACTTCCAACTAATTGTAAAACCCATCGCTACGAGTACACATCCCCCAACCGCTAATGAGTCAACAAGTGTTAAAACGCCCGATCCAGCAGTTTGTTGAATCGCCTGAATATCATTAGTCGCATGCGCCATCAAATCACCCGTACGACGTGATTGATAGAAAGATGGGCTCATCCTTGTAAAATGTTCATATAAATTCTTTCGTAATTGACGGGCTAGTTTTAACGAAGATCCAAAAATCATAATACGCCATAAATAACGTAATATGTACATAGTAATCCCTACAACTACTAACAGAATAACCCACTTCAACAATTTTTCAGATGTTAATGTTCCATTATTAATTTCATCTACTACAATACCTAGTACTTTCGGAGCTACAAGTTCAAGAAGCGCGACACCAAATAACATAATAATTCCGATTATGTACGCTCGTTTTTCTTGTTTAAAAAACCACGCTAAATTAATAAATACCTTCATTTTTATCCTCCTCCCTTAAAATGAGCGATGTTTTCAGTTTACCAAAAATACTGAATTTTTAAAAGTTTTAAACTACATAACTAACAAAAAGAAAAGACACTCTTAGCGAGTGTCTTTTAGCGCTTATTTCGTTTGTTGCTTATTCATCGCGCTCATCATTTGATTGATTTTCTTTTGGGAAGGTTTTTGTCCCATTTGCATCATCATCATTTTTAACATTTGTTCATTAATTGGTGGATTTTTTTCTAAGTAGTTCATCATGTATTTGCGGGCAATGAAAAATCCTAACGCCACGCCTGCTACTAGTGCTACTACGCCCACTAGAATACCTAACCAAATTGGCATATATTTTCCTCCTTCATGTTGTCTACCTTACAGTGTACTAAAACCTTTTCAATAAGACAAGATACAATTCGACATTTTTTACACATATGTTCGTACTTGTTTTAGAGGATTCAGCCATCCGTACTTTGTATTTTCATAATCCATAGCTAAAAATGTTAATTCACACTTTCTTAACACCTCAAAGAAAGTCGTTTCCATAGAAACGTTTCCAGAGGTATTCATGCGAATATAGTGCGGTTTCACCATTATTTCGCCGTATTCCGCTCCTGTATAAAGTGTATGTGTATGATGTGTTCGATCATATTTACCAAGAACGCGCAAAGCTTGTTCTAATTTATGGTGAATTTTCATTACTTGTAATGGCATCGTTATATACATCATTTGTTTATATAACACTTTTCTCTCCGAAAGGGACCCAGATTCTGAAAATCTAGCAAATAAATCAAAAAACAAATATTCACGACCAAAGTAAGCTTTCGCAATATCCTCTTGAATTAAATACAATTCATACGTTTTCATCTTTCGCCTCCCAATCTGGACAACCTTTTCCCTTCATTATATAGAAGAAATTTTGCAATGATTGTCTGACTGCGGAGAGATAAAAAACTTTTTCTGTCGAAAAAACTCATTTACATAGAAAAATCTCTCCATGCCGGAGAGATTTTTCTAAAATCATTAAAGCATTTCTTTTACTTTACGAACAACGTTCTCTACAGTAAATCCATACTCTTCCATAATCTTCTCACCAGGAGCAGAAGCACCGAATGTATCGATACCTAACACATCTCCGTCAAGACCTACGTAACGGTGCCATCCGAATGTAGCACCCATTTCGATTGCGAAACGTTTTGTTACGGCTTTCGGTAATACAGATTCTTTGTACTCAGCTGTTTGAGCTTCAAAGCGATCCATAGATGGCATGCTGACAACAGCTGCGTTAACGCCGTCTACTGCTAACGCTTTTTGCGCTTCAACAGCTAGACTTACTTCAGATCCAGATGCAAGTAAGATTACATCAGCTGTTTCTTTCTTGCTTGCAGAAACTACATATGCACCTTTTGCTACTTTTTCATACGTATCTTCTTTTGCACCTTCTAATGTTGGAAGGTCTTGACGAGTTAATACTAAAGCAGTTGGTTTGTTTGTAGATTCTAGAGCTAGTCTCCAAGCTGCAACAGATTCGTTACCATCAGCTGGACGAATAACAGATACATTTGGCATTGCACGTAGCGCTGCTAATTGCTCGATTGGTTCATGTGTTGGACCATCTTCACCAACAGCGATACTGTCGTGTGTGAATACATACGTTACTGGCAATTGCATTAATGCTGCAAGACGAATTGCTGGACGTAAGTAGTCAGAGAATACGAAGAACGTACCACCGTAAGTTTTTAAACCGCCATGTAGTGCAATACCGTTCATTGCTGCACCCATTGCGAACTCACGTACACCGTACCAAATGTTTTTTCCGCTGTAATCATCTCTTGTAAAGTCTTTTTCGTTATTCATGTATGTTTTGTTAGAACCAGCAAGGTCAGCAGATCCACCGAAGAATGATGGTACAGACTCTGCAATTGCATTAATTACAGCACCTGAAGAATTACGAGTTGCTGCTTTTGATCCTAATTCATAAGTTGGTAAGTTTTGCTCCCAACCTTCTGGAAGAAGACCATTCATTGCCGCTTGTAATTCGTTTGCTAATTCTGGGTATGCTTGTGCATATTCACCTAGCATAGTGTTCCACGCTGCTTGCGCAGTTTCACCAACATCTTGTACAGTTTTACGGAAGTTGTCATATACTTCTTCTGCTACATGGAAGTCTTGCTCAGCAGTCCAAGCATATGCTTCTTTCGTTAATTTTGTTTCGTCTACACCAAGTGGAGAACCATGTGAAGCTGATTTTCCTGATTTGTTTGGAGAACCGAAACCAATTGTCGTTCTTACTTCAATTAGCGTTGGGCGTTTTTCGTCAGCTTTCGCTTCTTCGATTGCTTTCGCGATAGCTTCAATATCGTTTCCATCCTCAACACGGATTACTTGCCATCCGTATGCTTTGTAACGATCTTCTACACTTTCAGAGAATGAACGATTTAAATCGCCATCTAATGAAATATCGTTTGAATCATAAAGCACAACAAGACGACCTAATTGTAAATGAGCAGCTAATGAAGATGCTTCAGCAGAAACGCCTTCCATTAAATCTCCATCACCACAAATAGCGTATGTATGATGATCTACTACATTATACGCATCACGGTTATATTTAGCCGCTAAATGTCTTTCAGCCATTGCCATACCTACAGCAGTTGCAATACCTTGTCCAAGTGGACCAGTAGTTGCGTCTACACCTGCTGTATGACCGTACTCAGGATGTCCTGGAGTTTTGCTTCCCCATTGACGGAAGTTCTTTAAGTCATCCATTGTTACATCATAACCAGATAGGTGAAGTAGGCTGTATAGTAACATTGAACCATGACCTGCAGATAATACGAAACGATCACGGTTAAACCACGTTGGGTTATTTGGATTGTGTTTCATAAATTGAGTCCATAATGTATAAGCCATTGGTGCTGCACCCATTGGCATTCCTGGGTGACCAGAGTTTGCTTTTTCAATCGCATCGATGGATAATGTGCGAATCGTGTTGATAGAAAGTTGTTCGATTGAATGTGACATGCTATTCTTCCCTTCGCTTATATTAGTAAACGTTTTATACATTTATATGATAGCTTCCCACGCAAGATTATACAACATGTATCGACAAATATGTTGATATTTTTTTGGCTTTTCATAAAAAAATCAATGATTTCGGGAATGTATGGGTATTCAATATGACATACTTTTTCATTATTTTTATTTTAAAAAGAAAGGGAATTATCTGTATATTTATTCATCATTTTCAAATTCCATAATGCAAAATATATCCTTCCCCATTTTTCACTCTGCAAAGCAAACGAATAAAAGAATTTAAATCTTGGCATAATTTATCTCGATCAAATACGTATCTTTCATATCCTCCATCAGTATTATTATCATTTTCCCATTGAAACTGCCCTGTCAGTTCGATTGTTTCTGGCGCTAGAGAAAACATGTTAACTAGCGAACAAAATAACTGTTCTGCTATCACTGCCCCTTGCTGTTCTATTTTCGTAATACCATAATAGTGAATTCCAAACCCTTCTGCTCTTTTCGCTGGATAATAGGTCGGAATCCAATGGGTAAAATCTAATAGATATACGATTAGCTCATCACTTAATACAACACACTCATCTATCGTTGCCTCTTCTTTATATAGAAAACAAAGTTCAATCCAATCTATACCTATAAAATCCAACCCTTTTTTTTCATTCGAAACAAATACAAACTCGTGCTGTAAAGCCAAATTATCCCCCCTATTGCTCACATTTATTATTCTTATTATATAAAAAAGCACCTTTTATAGGTGCTTAAAATAAATTATACAATTTTCTTCCGTATCGAACTTGAAATAAAATCAATGATAATTACCATTAAAATAATACCCAATAAAATAATACCCACACGAGACCAATTGCGTGAACTCAGTGCAAAAATTAGAGGCGTACCAATCCCACCTGCTCCAATAACACCTAAAATGGCAGCGGATCGTACATTAATTTCGAACCTGTATAACGTATACGATAGAAAATCCGGTAATACTTGTGGCAATACTGCATACCAAAGTATTTGAAAGCGATTCGCACCTGTAGCTATTAACGCTTCCGTCGGTCCTTTATCTATATTTTCAATTCCTTCTGAATATAATTTCCCTAACATTCCGATAGAGTGTAATCCTAAAGCTAGAACTCCGGCAAAGGAGCCTGGTCCAACAGCTTTTATAAATAAAAGAGCCATAACTAATTCAGGAAATGTACGAACAAAACTAAGTACAAATTTCCCAGTTCCTGCCGTTAATTTTCCACTGCTCATATTCGTTGCCGCCCAAAAAGCGAATGGAACAGATAAAAAGGCAGAAATAAATGTACCTAATATCGCAATTGCCAACGTATCAATTAAGCCATGTAATAAATCTTCACCATCTGGCAAAGATACATACGACCAATCTGGATTCAATACACCTGTCATAATTGCTTTTGTAATTTCTCCTGCCGTATCCTTTATTCCCTCTAGCGGGACTCCTGAAAAAGCCCATACATAAACAAATGCAAGTGCTATAAAAATAAACCAGCGATACACACTCGGTTTCTTCGGTTTTGGTACAATTATCGTCGTTTTACTCATTATAATTTCTCCCGCAACAATGTACTTACATAATCAATTAACAATACAACAACAAGAGTATAAATAATAATAGATGCAGTTTGTTGATATTGTAAAAATCCAAGTGTACGGTCATAATACAACCCAATACCACCCGCTCCTACTAAACCTAAAACAGCTGCTGCACGTACATTCACCTCAAATGTATAAAGAACATAGGAGACAAAATGTGCTTTCACTTGCGGAATTACCCCATACACAATCCATTGCACTTTATTTGCTCCTACTGCTGTCATCGCCTCTAATGGACCTGGATCAATCGATTCCATTGACTCATACAACAATTTCGCCACGAGCCCAATTGAGAAAAAAGTAAGAGCTAAAATACCTGGAAGTGGTCCTATTCCAAAAATAGCTACGAAAATTGCTGCTAATAATAAATCTGGTATCGTTCGGATAAAATTTAAAACCAATCGAGCTGGACCGTACAAAAATGTACTAGTAAACACATTACTTGCCGCAAATAGTGCCAGTGGAATAGCTAAAATCGCTCCTAAAGTCGTCCCAATAATCGCCATACGTATTGTATCTAACATCGCTGTTGTAATAACTTGAAAATAACTCCAATCAGGCGGCACCATCTCTTTTAACAAATCAATCATATTGGGAAAACCAACTACTAGTTTTGAAAATGATGCGTCAACCTGTACACTACTTCCCCACAACAGTAAAATGACTAGAATAGCCGTTAACATATGTTTCAACTTACTCGGCGGCTTCGGTATCGATTTCGAATATATCGTCGCGTCATTCATTTAACTGCCACCTCTAATAATTCACTTTTCTGCGCTACGTCTCCATAAATTTCAGCAAATTTTTCATCCGTTGCCTCTTCTACTGAACCATCAAAAACAATTTCGCCTGCATGTAATCCAATAATGCGTGTCGCATATTGCCTAGCTAAATCAATAGAATGTAAGTTTACAATTGTTGTAATCCCAAAATCTTCATTAATTTTTTTCAAATCATCTAATACTTGCTTTGTTGTTAGCGGATCTAACGACGCAACAGGTTCATCTGCCAATATGATTTTTGCTTCTTGTGCCAACGCTCTAGCAATCGATACACGTTGCTGTTGTCCTCCTGATAATTCATCAGCTCGCGCATATGTTTTTTCTAAAATATTCACCCTTTTTAACGATTGAAAGGCAAGCTCCAAATCTTCTTTTGGAAATAGACCTAACGTTGTACGAAAAGTCGAATGGTATCCAACACGCCCAGCTAATACATTCTTCAAAACTGTTGATCGTTTTACAAGGTTAAAACTTTGAAAAATCATACCAATATCCCGGCGCATGCGTCGTAATTCTTTTCCTTTCGCAGCAGTAATAGACTCACCTTCAATCAAGATTTCTCCTTCTGTAATCTCATGAAGGCGATTTACCGATCTAAGAAGTGTAGACTTTCCAGCCCCCGACAGCCCTACCATTACAACAAACTCACCTTTTTGAATGTTCAAGTTTATATTATTCAATCCTTTTGTACCATTCGGATACATTTTGGAAACATTTCGAAATTCTATCACACATCTTACCTACCTTCTATGTATTCAAAATGGCAAACTAACTGGAAACATACACCTTCCAGTTAGCTGCCATTTCCATATGTATTATTGCGCTTTTACTTTCTTTCCATATTCACGAACGATATCAAATTTACTATCATCAGATTTAACATATCCTTCATGTGAATATACTTCTTTAATGATTTTGTGACCTTCCTCATTCTTTCCTATTTCAATGAAAGCGTCCTGTAATTTCTTACTCCACTCTGCATCTAAATCAGAACGTACCGAAATCGTATCGTTAGGAATTTTTTCCGTAAATTTCACTATTTTCGTTTGATCGAATATATTCGGATAATCTTTTTTCACAATATTACGAGCATCTTGGAATACAACAGATACATCTACATCACCATTTAAAAGAGCAATCAGCGACTGATCGTGACCTTTTAATGTAACAGGTTTCACATCCTTTAGCGGATCAATTCCCTCTTTTAACAATACAGCCGCAGGCCATACATACCCCGCTGATGACGTTACATCTTGATAACCAATTTTTTTACCTTTTAAATCTTTTACACTGTTAATATTTGAATCTTTCTTAACTACAAACTCAGATTTATAAAAGTCTACTAAATCCTTTGTAGGAGCTCCCGTTTCATCATCTACTCCAAAACGTTGTGCTTGTAAAATTACGTTTGCAGCCTTTTTCTCATGCGCTAGCACATACGCTGTTGGAGGTAAAAACCCTACATCTACTTGCTTAGACGCCATCGCTTCTACAATTGTATTGTAATTCGTTGAAATACTAACTTTTACCGGAACATTTAATTTATCACTTAATAACTTTTCCAATGGTTTTGCCTTTGCCTCTAACGTATCTGCATTTTGAGAAGGAACAAATTGAACATTTAAAGTCTTCGGTACATAACCTTTTTTCGTATCTTCAGTTTTACTTGCACTTGATTCTTTCGTTCCACAACCACTTAATAATCCCGCCGCTAGTACAACTGTCGTACTCATTGCAAAAACTTTTTTCAACATATTAATGCCTCCAATTTTGTTGTTATAAAATTGCCTTCCGTAAACATGAAGAAATATATCACACATTTTCACGTATATTTTCTTATTTACAGAATCTTTACACATTCTATACATTCTCATTAAAATTCTCTTCATATATTTGATATGCTTAATTAGTAGATAACAATAGAAAAGGTGAATGATATTGAATCCAAATCAAATTGTAACTTTAAACATTTTATTAACAAGTGATATACATGGCACTGTTTATCCAATTCACTACCAAGATAACTCCCAAGCTGAAATTGGTTTAGCCAAAATTTCTACTCTTATAAAAAAAGAACGTTCCCAAAATAGAAACGTTCTTTTAATTGATAACGGTGACTTCATACAAGGAACACCCTTTACTTATCATTACGCTACATATGAAGAAGATAAGAAAAATCCAATGTCTTTATTAGCGAACTATTTACGTTATGATGCTGCAGTTATTGGGAATCATGAATTTAATTATGGAATGGACATATTAAATAATGCTATTTCTACTGCAAACTTTCCGTATCTATCAGCAAATATTTTAGATAAAAACAGAAAAGAACCTTATTTCAGGAAACCATATATAATAAAACATATTGAATCAAATATAAAAATTGCTATTTTAGGGATGACAACGCATTACATTCCCAATTGGGAACAACCCCATCACATTCAAGATTTACAATTTGAAGATGCATTAGAAACAACAAAAAGATGGGTTTCTTACATTCACGAACACGAGAAACCCGATTTATTAGTCGTAGCCTACCATGGGGGATTTGAACGCGATTTACAAACTGGGGTACCGACTGAAGTTTTAACAGGTGAAAACCAAGGATATGCAATGTGCCATGAAATTGAAGGCATAGACATTTTACTAACAGGCCACCAACACCGGGAAATCGCTCACACCGTAATGAATGGTGTAACAATTTTACAGACTGGATGCAATGGACACTCCGTTGGAAAAGTAACAGTAACATTCGAAAAAACAGAAAAAAAATGGGTAAAAAAAGAGAGTGATTCACAATTATTGCCCGTACAAGGAATTGAGGCTGACCAACATATTCTTTCCTTGGTTGCCGATTATGAAGAAAAAACACAAAATTGGCTCGATCAACCTATTGGAGTAATCTATGGGAACATGCAAATTTCAGATGCTATGCAAACTCGTTTGCAAGACCATCCTTTTATTGAATTCATAAATAAAATACAGATGGATATAGCTAATGTTTCCATTTCTTGTACAAGCTTATTCCATAATACATCTCCAGGTTTCCCGAAATATGTAACAATGCGTGACATCGTTTCTAATTATATTTATCCAAATACATTAAAAGTAATTAGAATAACTGGAGCGGATATAAAAGATGCCCTTGAACTCTCTGCTTCTTATTTCATATTAAAAGCAGATGGAACTATCATCGTAAACCCCACCTACATAGAACCAAAGCCGCAACACTATAATTACGATATGTGGGAAGGAATTTCGTACGTATTAAACATTTCCAAACCAATTGGCGAGAGAGTAGAATCCTTACAGTATAAAGGCGCTCCACTTCATATGAATGAAGAATATGACGTCGTTATGAATAATTATCGCGCAAGTGGCGGAGGGAACTTCTTTATGTTTCAAAATAAGCCCGTAATAAAAGACATACCAACAGATATGTCTGAACTTATCGCTAACTATATATTGAAGCACAAAAAGATAGAAGCAACAGTCAATAACAACTGGAAAGTTATTAAATAACGGATATAATAAATAAAAAAGATGGGCTTCGCCCATCTTTTAGTTTAATTTTGCATTATCTTGCTTTTTTAAAGCTTTTAATTTCGCCGGTGTAACATCAGTACCTTCTTCGTTAACAACTTTAATTCCTTTAAGTTCGTTTAACATATTTTGACGAAATCCTTTTAAATATTGTTCACGTAGCGATTGGCGCTCACGTTGTTCTTCTTCAGTTAAACCTTCAGCTTTTGCTTTTTTCGCTAAGAAGTTAATGCGTTCAATGAGTTCGTGACTTTGCATCTCGAATCCCCCTTTTACTCAAAACTGATTATTATCATACAATAGTTAGTCCTCTTTATCAAGCAATTGCTTTGTATATTCTACATATCTTCGATGTACAGTTGCTTTTGAAACATCATGACCAAAACCACGAAGTGTTGCTGCAATTTCTTCAAAAGTTAATTCATTCCGGCGTAAACGTACAATTTCCTCAATTGGCACTTCTTTTTTCTCACGTCCTATACTTAAATGACGATTTTTCAAATTATTCTCTGGACGAAATCCTTTCTCTACCGCTCTTTGCATGCCACGTTTAATTTTTAAATTGTGGATCTTTCTTTGATACTCTTCAACAATCCCAATTATATCTAGTACCATCGAATCAGAGTCAGAGAGTTCTAATTCTCCATTATGCGTATGCGTATATACTTTTATTCCCTCTTTATGTAAACAGTGCATTAATGCAATCTTTGCATTCCCTCTACCAAGGCGCGTTTCATCTTGTATGAGAAGTACATCAACTTGTTCATCGCGAATTGTATCTAGCACTTCTAATATGCCATCACGTTCAATTGTATAACCACTAGCCTGCTCCTCAATCACCTTTACAACATTCATTTGATAGCGCTCAGCTAAATGCAATAATTCATCTTTTTGACGCAATAATGATGTTTCCTGTTCTTCTTTTGTTGTGCTCACACGTGCATAAATAATTGCATTCATATTGAACCCTTCTTTCTCACTATATTTTCCTTATAGTGTATCATAAATTCGTCTTTCGTTCGAACTTATGTTTGTAGAATGTTTTTTCGCATGTTATACTTATTAATAAGAAAAATGAAAGAAAACGAGGTGTTAGAAAACATGGAAAAGTTAACGAAACGCCAGCAAGACATTCTCGACTTTATTAAGCTAAAAGTACAAGAAAAAGGATATCCACCTTCCGTACGTGAAATCGGTCAAGCAGTCGGCCTCGCTTCTAGTTCTACAGTGCACGGACATTTATCACGACTAGAAGAAAAAGGATATATTCGACGCGATCCAACAAAACCACGAGCAATTGAAATTTTAGGTGACAACCGAATGGATACAGAGACACAATCTGTTATTCAAGTTCCAATTGTCGGAAAAGTTACTGCTGGATTACCTATTACAGCAGTTGAAAGTGTAGAAGATCATTTCCCACTTCCAGCTAGCATTGTTGCTGGAGCAGACCAAGTATTTATGTTACGTATTTCCGGAGATAGTATGATTGAAGCTGGTATTTTCGATGGAGATTTAGTTGTTGTTCGCCAACAACAGTCTGCATACAACGGTGAAATTGTAGTCGCTTTAACAGAAGATAACGAAGCAACTGTAAAACGTTTCTATAAAGAAAAAGACCATTTCCGTCTACAACCGGAAAACTCTTCATTAGAACCTATCATTTTAAAACAAGTGTCAGTTATTGGAAAAGTAATTGGCGTATATCGTGATTTACATTAAGAATAATAAAAGAAGATAATTACCTTATTTATATACGGTAATTATCTTCTTTTTTTGTATTTTGATAGATTTCCATACATTTTATTTCTTATGAACGAGTTTCAATCGTCACATCGCCAGCAGCTGTTTTACCACTAATCTTTTTACTACCATTGCCAATTGTTATATTTTTATTTTCTTCATTAAAAATCATTACTTCGCCAGCAGCACTTTGCCCAGTTATAACTGCATCTTGTGGTTTTTCTAATAAAGTAATATCTACATCCCCAGCGGTTGAACTTGCCTCTACATCATATTTAGGATCATGATCCATAATATGCACTTCCCCGCTAGCCGACTTCGCAGTTACTTTTCCTATTACCTTCTTAAAGCTCACCTCACCAGCTTTTGAAGATCCTTCCACACTTTTTGCTGTGACATTTTTCAAATCTACTTCTCCAGCGAGTGTCCCAACACTTACACAATCACTTTTCACATCACTTATTTCTATTTGTCCAGCTGATGAATTTATTTTTATCTCTTGGTATGAACGTTCAGGCACAAGGAGAGTTATTGTAGACGTTTGAAATCTAAAATCGTAAAAAGAAAAATCAAATGAAGCACCTTTTTCTCTTTCCCCAATAATTTTTAATGTGTCACCATCTTCGGCAATACGAACCTCGTGTTTACGTACATCTCCTGATTGCTTTACATAAAAAGAAGAGTCGGGAGATTTTTGGACAACAATATCCCCAGCATCTAACTTAACTTCTATATTTTTTAGTGTTTCGTTTTTAATTACGTCTTCTTTATTTCCTTCTTCTGCAGTTTGCACTGCTTTTTCATATGTTTGTGAAATCCCTATTACTCCAATAATGATACAAGCGATAGCTACTAACAATATTTTCTTCATCATCTACTCCCCTTTTATCATTTTGAAGTTCCATATTACATAACGTACGCATAACTTTTTAAACCACTTCGTACTATAATAAGCGATAATACATAACAACAAACCTACTCCAACAAACGTTATACTAACGAATAAATCCAACCATATAAAAGTACCCATAAATACTTTTCCAATAACGAAAAATGGTGTCACTACACTAGCAATTCCACCGAGCCAGAAGGAAAATATAAAAGCAATAATTGCAACTAACGGGCCTAACACAATAATAAAATTAAACAAACTAAGTCCAATCGCTGCCATAACAGCCCTTGTTATATTGGTAGTTGATGGGTCCTTTTTCATTTCGTCAAAGCGATACAAAGCAAGTAAGTCTTTTGCAATTACTTTCGGAGAGCCAAGGCCCTTTATTATTTCCGATTCAGTTTTTCCTTTTTCTATTCCAAACTGAAAATGCTCTTCATAATCAAATAAAATATCTTTCCTCTCTTCTTCCGGTAACTTTCTAAGATGACTTGATAATTCTTTAAGAAACTGTTCTTTACTCATCCCATTCCACCCCTTCAATAATTTCTTGTACGCCTTTTGCAAAATCACGCCACTCCGTTACTAACAAATTCAGTTGCGTTTCCCCTTGCTCAGTTAGTTGATAATATTTACGAGGCGGTCCCTCTGTAGATTCTTTTAAATACGTTTGAAAATATCCTTCTTTCGTTAAACGACGTAATAAAGGATACACTGACCCTTCCGATATTAAAAATTTATTTGAGATTTGCTGAACAAGTTCATAGCCGTAACAATCTTTACGTTTCACAAGTGCTAAAACACACAGTTCTAACACGCCTTTTTTAAACTGAACGTTCAAGGTCAATCCCCCTTTCTCATTTCAGTACTATTCAATACACGGTACCCGTTATATCCATAATATACCACTTAGTATTATTCATTGCAAGGTACTATATTTTTCAATACTTAATTTTCGAATTAAATACATCCACACCATATTTCAACTTCCACATTTTCATTCATAGCTAGCACGCATTTTAAATAATCCACATGACTTTTTTCGAGCACTTTGCGGGCACCCATCTAATTCATTTCACAAGCCTTTATATTTGCCCACAAATAAAAAAAAGCCCTGATACCGTAGTATCAAGGCTTTTTTCTCTCTTAGTATAGAGACATATATTGATCGCGTTCCCATTGGTGAACTTGCGTGCGGAAGATGTCCCACTCAATCTCTTTTGCTTCGATGAAGTGCTCAAGTAAATGTTCTCCTAGTGCACCGCATACTACTTCATTAGATTGTAATGTAACTAATGCTTGCGCTAATGTTGCTGGTAAGTCAACGATACCTGCTTCTTCGCGCTCTTCTTTTGTCATTACATAGATGTTACGGTCTACTGCAGCTGGTGGAGTTAATTTGTTTTTAATTCCATCAAGACCTGCTGCTAATAATGTAGCCATTACTAAATATGGGTTTGCAGCTGGGTCAACACTACGTACTTCTACGCGTGTACTAATACCACGAGATGCAGGGATACGTACTAATGGGCTACGGTTTTGTGCAGACCATGCTACGTAACAAGGAGCTTCGTATCCAGGTACTAAACGCTTGTAAGAGTTTACAGTTGGATTTGCTACCGCTGTAAATGCTGGTGCATGTTTTAAAATACCTGCGATGAAGTGACGAGCATCATCACTTAATTGTAAGTCACCGTTTTGATCGAAGAATACGTTCTCACCATTTTTGAATAGTGATAAGTTACAGTGCATACCTGAACCGTTCACACCATATAATGGTTTTGGCATAAATGTTGCGTGTAAACCGTGTTTACGAGCAATTGTTTTTACAACAAGTTTGAATGTTTGAATGTCATCACATGAGCGAATTGCATTTGCATATTTAAAGTCAATTTCGTGTTGCCCTGGAGCAACCTCATGGTGAGACGCTTCAATTTCAAAGCCCATTTCTTCAAGTTCAAGAACGATATCACGACGACAGTTTTCCCCTAGATCCATCGGCGCAAGGTCGAAGTATCCACCGTTATCGTTTAATTCTAATGTTGGATTTCCTTTTTCATCTACTTTAAATAGGAAGAATTCTGGCTCTGGTCCAAGATTGAAATCTGAGAATCCCAATGCTTCCATTTCTTTTAATACACGCTTTAAGTTGTTACGTGGATCGCCATCAAATGGAGTGCCATCTGCATTGTAAATATCACAGATTAATCGAGCTACTTTTCCTTTTTCAGCTGTCCAAGGGAAAATTACCCAAGTATCTAAATCTGGATATAAGTACATATCAGATTCTTCAATACGTACGAAACCTTCAATAGAAGATCCATCAAACATCATTTTGTTATCAAGAGCTTTTGTTAATTGGCTCACTGGAATTTCTACGTTTTTAATTACTCCTAAAAGGTCCGTAAATTGTAAGCGGATATACTTTACATTCTCTTCTTTCGCCAAACGGAAAATATCTTCTCTTGTGTACCTAGCCATTATAAATTCCTCCTTAGTCCCTCTAAACACCTTCAGAATCAGTTATCTTTAGTGAAAAAACCTTGAAATGTCACCTTGTCGCAATGAAGTCCGATTAAATCTACCTGTATGTTGTAGTTCATCTCGAAGTATTTTGCGAAGCTCAGTTTTTGAAATTTCTTTCGTTTCTTCTTTTACTTTCACTGTTTCTGTTTGATTTACTTTCATTAGTAACACTTGTTTAATACCAGCCATATTCAAGCCTTGATCTAATAAATCTTTAATCTCTAACAACTTATCTACATCGTTAAATGAAAATAATCTACGATTCCCCTTTGTACGGGTTGGAGAAACAAGATTATGCTCTTCATAGTAGCGAATTTGACGTGCAGATAATTGTGTTAAATCCATAACAATACCAATAGGAAACAGCGGGGCAGAACGTCTATCTTCTTTCATTGTTTCAGTTCCTCCTTCGCCTTAACTGCTTCTCATTTTATACCATGTTATGTTTAGTGTCAATAGATGTTAGCTTTTCTTACATGATTTTTTTATAAATTTTTTCATTCTTTTTTCTAATGAGATTAATCATTACTTTCACACGAAAAAAGCTGTCGAAATCGACAGCTTCCCCTTAAGAAATTGTTAATAATTCTTTTTCAATTAACGCATCAATTGCAGAACAAATCGCAATCTTCACATGTGAATAAGTTAATCCACCTTGCACGTAAGCAACATAAGGCGGACGAATTGGACCATCAGCTGACAATTCAATACTTGCACCTTGAATAAACGTTCCCGCAGCCATAATTACATCATCTTCATAACCCGGCATATAGTTGGCATATGGAGTGAAGTGAGAATTAATTGGAGATGCATATTGAATCGCTTGGCAGAATGCAATCATACGATCTTTATCATCAAATTGAACAGACTGAATTAAATCTGTTCTTGGTGCATTCCATGCTGGTGATGTATTCATTCCTAACTTCTCTAAAAATGCAGCTGTAAAAATCGCACCTTTTAGCGCTTGTCCCGCTACATGCGGCGCTAAGAAGAAACCTTGATACATTTCTTGCAGACTGTATAAAGATGCCCCTGCTTCCGCACCGATTCCCGGAGATGTTAAACGATATGCACACGCTTCAACATACTGTTCTTTACCAACAATGTAACCACCAGTTTTAACAATTCCACCACCAGGGTTTTTAATAAGCGAACCTGCCATTAAATCTGCACCTACATGACATGGTTCTTGCTCTTCAATAAACTCACCATAACAGTTATCTACAAACACAACAACATCAGGTTTAATTTCTTTAACGAATGCTATCATCTCTTTAATTTGAGAAATAGTAAACGATGGACGAGTAGCATAACCTTTTGAGCGCTGAATCCCAATCATCTTCGTATTACTATGAATTGCAGTCGCAACAGCTCCAAAATCAACAAGCCCCTCTTCAGTAAGCGGAACTGCATTATAACCAATATTATATTCTTTAAATGAACCTACACCTTTTCCGCGTACACCAACGATTTCTTCTAATGTATCATACGGTTTGCCAGTGATGTACAATAACTCATCTCCCGGACGTAAAACACCGAATAACGCTGTAGAAATAGCATGAGTACCTGAAATAATTTGCGGACGAACAAGACCCGCTTCCGCTCCAAATACATCCGCATACACTTTTTCTAACGTATCACGGCCAATATCATCATAACCGTAACCTGTCGTCGGAATAAAATGCGAGTCACTAATTTTATGTTTACGGAAACTTTCTAACACTCGAAACTGATTGCTTTCAATTACTTCATCCGCGCGTTTATGTACTTCTGTAATCTGGCTCTCTACTTCTTTTACGATTGGAGCAATTTTTTCTCCATTTTTCAAACGATCAAACATTTTTATTTTCTCCTTCTTCCACTAAAAATCTCTTTAATTGCACATTAAGCGATGAATGAGCAAAAATATACCCCACGCAATTATATACAAATTTATCTTCCAGAAACTCCATCTTTGTTAATAGCGTCTCCGTCTTTAATAGCGTTAACAACTTACCTTCACTCGGTGGAATTTCCACTTGATAACGATTCATTTCTTCCTTCATTTTCGTTTCTATCGCTTCTTTTATATGCAATAAATCACTTTGTTCAAAGGCACTAGTCATTAAGAAGTCACTTTTCGGAAACGGAATAAAGTTTTGATGTAATTCATCTTTTTTATTATATAACGTAATAATAGGAATATGATTAATTTCAAGTTCTGACAATAATTGTTTTACTGTTTTCTCATGCCCTACATAATTAGGATCCGCTGAATCAACTACATGTAAAATAACATCCGCTTCACCAGCTTCTTCTAATGTCGAACGAAAAGCAGCAATTAATGACGTAGGTAAATCTTGTATAAAGCCCACCGTATCAGTTAGTAATACTGTATAACCTGAAGGTAACGGCATCTTCCTTGTCGTCGGGTCTAGCGTTGCAAACAACAAGTTTTCTTCAAACGTATCTGCTTCCGTCAATCTATTAAACAGTGTAGATTTTCCCGCATTCGTATACCCTATTAATGAAACTTGAAATACTTTATTATCTTTTCTTCTCTCACGATATCTTTTTCGATGCTCCACAACAACTGCAAGTTGTTTCTTTATTTCATCAACGCGTGATCGAATATGACGACGATCCGTCTCAAGTTTCGTCTCACCCGGCCCTCTCGTTCCAATACCACCACCAAGACGTGATAAAGACAATCCTTGCCCCATAAGACGTGGCATTGTATATTGCAACTGAGCTAATTCTACTTGAAGCTTACCTTCCCTCGACTTCGCACGTTGCGCAAAAATATCTAATATTAGTTGCGTTCGATCAATCACCCTCGCATCTAATACTGAGGATAAATTCCGAATTTGACTCGGCGTTAATTCGTTATTAAATACGATAACATCCGGTTCTAATTCTTCCGTTAACATTGTAAGCTCTTCTAATTTACCTTTACCTATATAGGTCGCCGGATGAAACTTCGGTCGTTTTTGCGTTGTAGACACTAACAATTCTGCTCGTGCAGTCTTCGCTAGCGATGCAAGCTCTTTCATGGAATGCATAAACTTTTCATCATCATCTTGTGGCAATTGACAGCCTACTAATATGACTTTTTCTTTTTCTTCCATCAAATATGTTCACTCATCCTTTTCGAAATTTAAACCTTCTAATATAATAGCAGAGGAAGCACATTTCATCTAGTTAGCGGGGGAGAAAATTCATGGCATGGGAGATTTTTAGCATCATAGGCACAATCGCTTTCGCACTAAGCGGAGCCATTGTTGCAATGGAAGAGGATTATGATATTTTCGGGGTGTATATTTTAGGAATGGCAACCGCATTTGGGGGAGGTGCCCTTCGTAATTTATTAATCGGTTATCCGATTGTCGCGTTTTGGCAACAAGACATGTTATTCCAAATCGCACTACTATCAATGACGATTATTTTTCTTTTTCCTAATAAATTAATTAGACATTGGAAAAAGTGGGAAAATATCACTGATGCTATTGGCTTATCAGCATTCGCCGTACAAGGAGCATTATATGCTCAAAAATTAAATTTACCAATTAGCGCTACAATCGTAGCAGCTGTTTTAACTGGTATTGGCGGTGGTATTATCCGCGATCTTTTAGCCCGCAGAAAACCTCTCGTCCTTCGAGCTGAAGTATATGCCTTTTGGACGATTCTAGCAGGTTTCTTAATCGGCGCTCAAATTATTGTTAGCGATTGGGCTCTATATACCTTATTCATTTTAATTGTTTGCTTCCGCATGGTTTCTATTCATTACAAATGGCATTTACCGCATAGACGTATCGATACAAAAGAACGTTCAATGCATAAATAGCAATCTAACCTCTTTACATATCGTAAAGAGGTTTTTCTTTTCTAATGAGTTTTTCTTTACATAATGTTTATACTAATCCTCAAAGCGAGGTGAATACAAATGACAAACCATGTTAATAAAGGCGCTCAAAAAAGCTCAGTAGGTCAAATTGGACACGATCCTAATTCTGCACACGAAAAAAGCGCTAAAATGGAACACTTCCATAAATCTTATCAAGAAAAAGCAAAAAAAGAGTAAAAGCACTTATACAAAAAACAGACGCACAGTTTACGTACTGTGCGTCTCCTCTTCAAGCATCAAATCACAACTTGATATCCCAATTAAATCATATTTATCATACGTATCCTCTTGCAACAACCGCATAGCCTGTGTACGAATCGATTTTTCAACAATATTCCGTACATATCTTCCATTACTAAACGATGTAATTTGCGATGAGTACTTTACGGCATGTAAATGATCTCTAAATTTCCATTCAGCCTCTTTCGATAACTGGTATTCACGTTCTTCATACATCCTCTTCCCTATTTCTAACAGCTGATTTACTGAGTAATCCGCAAATTCAATTATAAACGGAAAACGTGATTGCAGACCTGGATTTAATGAAAGAAAGTGATTCATTTCTCTTGAATATCCGGCTAATATCAATACAAAACCGTGTTGTTTATCCTCCATATGCTTTACGAGTGTATCAATTGCTTCTTTCCCAAAATCTTTTTCTCCCCCTCGGGCTAATGAATACGCCTCATCAATAAACAAAATACCTCCCATTGCTTTTTTTATTAAATCTCTTGTTTTTTGAGCTGTATGACCGATGTACTCTCCTACAAGATCCGCACGTTCAGCTTCAACTAAGTGCCCTTTTGATAGAATATTCATCTCAAACAACAATTTCCCTATCATTCTAGCAACAGTTGTCTTCCCTGTACCTGGATTCCCTTTAAACAACATATGGAGTACTTGCTTCTCAGACTTTAACCCTATTTCTTGTCTTTTTTTATTTACATAAATCCAAGCATATATTTCTTTTATTATCTTTTTTATATCATCCATCCCAATAAGCTTTCCCATTTCTTCTTCAATTCTTTGCAGCATCTCATGTTTCGTAGTAGTTTCATTTGAAATTACTGTTTTATTTTCTGCGGCTGGTAAAGAAATTTTCTTTCGATGATTTAACACAATATTAATTTGATTATTATTTTTCTTTCGCATCGATTGTTCCATACAATCACCTCATTTTATCCCGCTATTTGCGAGCAGTAAGACTCCCACCTCAAAATTCAGCAAATATTAGGAAGTTAGGCGGCAGATAATTGCCCGTAAATGCCCGATTGGTGCAGGCTAATGATCAGCGATGGATTAACAAAATCCCACTGATTAAAATTTCGCTTTATCCACTCACCAAATATTATTATTCCTGTCTCCCTTGCAAATGACTATTTTCAGAAAAGTTTGCTATAATATAAGAAATAATGAAGGTGGTGGGACTATGGAGACAACGGAATTCCATGATACAATACAAGCCTTTTCTATTTTTTTATTGAATAAAGGCCGAAAACCTTCAACCATTAAACGTTATGTTTATGACATTGAAGATTTCGGACATTGGTTAAAAAAAAACAAAAAGCTCCCTTCCAGTAATATATGGGCTACACTTTGTACAAAAGACTATGAAGATTATTTTTTCGACTTAAAAAAGAATCGACATTACTCAGAGAAAACGATGCACCGTGTATTTATTGTATTAAATAGAATGCATCACTTTCTAAACATCCCTAATCCATTAAAGAATATGGAAATTTCTATCCAACCAGACCGCAGGCTTCGCGATGAAGATTTCATTTCATCTGATGAGGAAAAAAGATTAAAACATATAGTCTCTTCATTGGAAGGACTTTCAGAAAAACAACGTCCTGTGCGCCCTTTATTGATAGATCGTAATATCGTTATTTTAAACTTATTAATCGACTATGGATTATCCTTACAGGAACTTACAGCATTAACTCTGCATCACGTCCACTTTGAAACTAACACATTATCTATCCCAGCAACCGCAGGGGTAGAAAGAACAATTACATTAACTAACGAAGACAAAAAACAACTATATGCTTATTACAAAAGCATCCCTGAACCCGTTCGTCCAAAATATCATAGCCATGACCCATTATTTATCGCATTTGATTTTAATCGTGGAACATACAGATGGGTATACGAAAATGATGCACCGAAGGGATTAACAGAAATCGCTATCCAAAAAATGATTCGCCTTGAAGTATCTAGAGCTAATTTACGCAAAGGAATCTCAGGACAACACTTTCGTAACACCTATATTTTAAACTTAATAAAAAAAGAAACTCCGGAGTCAGAAATTATAAAACTAGCTGGATTCAAATCAAAAGTTTCACTAAAACGATATTATCAATACGCAGAAAATAGAAAAAACGCCTTATGATAAGGCGTTTTTTCTATTTTTTCTTTAAACAAACGATTTTACTATGACCATTTAACTAATTTTTGCATCTACTATGATGAGTTTCGTTCATATCCTCATGAGAAAGGAGAGATTTAATGTCTCATTTTAACGACAGTCAGAACAAATTCTCCAAACCATGCTTTCCAAGTAGCGCCGGACGAATCCCAAATACCCCATCAATCCCAGTTACTAAGGTACAACTTAGAACATTCCGTGCAATCATTATTGATTTAACAAAAATAATCCCAAAACTTTTCGCAAATCCATCTCCTCAAAACATTGAAGATCTAATCGATACATTGAACCTACTAAGTAAATTTATTTGTTCACTAGACGCTACTTCCTCCCTGAAAGCACAAGGGTTAGCTATTATTAAAAACTTAATAACTATATTAAAAAATCCAACCTTCGTAGCAAGCGCTGTATTTATCGAGCTTCAAAATCTAATTAATTATTTACTATACATTACAAAACTATTCCGAATCGACCCTTGCACACTTCAAGAGCTTCTTAAATTAATAGCAGCATTACAAACCGCTCTAGTTAATTCTGCTTCATTCATTAAAGGACCTACCGGGCCTACTGGGCCAGCAGGCGCTACTGGCGCTACCGGACCTCGAGGTAATACGGGCGCACGGGTGCTACCGGTGCCACTGGGCCTCAGGGTAACACGGGCGCTACTGGTGCCACTGGACCTCGGGGTAACACGGGTGCTACCGGTGCCACTGGGCCTCAAGGTAACACGGGCGCTACTGGTGCCACTGGGCCTCGAGGTAACACAGGCGCTACTGGTGCTACCGGACCTCGAGGTAACACGGGCGCTACTGGTGCTACCGGACCTCAAGGTAACACGGGTGCTACTGGTGCAACTGGGCCTCGAGGTAACACGGGTGCTACGGGTGCTACCGGTGCCACTGGGCCTC
>NZ_WIPE01000052.1:0-70529 GCF_009760835.1 Bacillus sp. EE-W1
TGCTTATATGAGCAGCTTTTTCTATGTAATTAAATACTTTAGCGGTTGTATTTTTATGTTTTGAGATGGGGTATCGTCATTATACATGTTTGTCTTTTTTCGTGTACTATAATACAATTATAGTAGCAAACTAACGTTCGTTATGTAAGTGAAAGGTGGGGTTACATGTCACTTCGATTTGTGATTGGTAGAGCGGGAAGTGGAAAAAGTACACTTTGTTTACACGAAGTGCAAGAAGAGTTAAAGCAGCGTCCAAGAGGGGAAACAATATTATATCTTGTGCCAGAACAGATGACATTCCAAACGCAGCAGGCGTTAATTGGTAGTGGGGATGTAAGAGGTTCTATTCGGGCACAAGTTTTTAGTTTTTCACGATTAGCGTGGAAGGTACTGCAAGAAGTTGGTGGAGCGAGTCGCCTTCACATTGATGAAGCGGGCGTACATATGTTACTTCGTAAAATTGTAGAGTCTCGTAAAGATGGATTATCGGTGTTCCAAAAAGCAGCGGAGCAAAACGGTTTCTTTGAACATCTTGGTAGTATGATTGCGGAGTTTAAACGTTACAATGTGACGCCATCTAACGTATATGAAATGTGGCAACAATTAGACGCACATAGTAGCAGTGCAGAACAAAAGCTATTAGCGAATAAAGTGTATGATTTACAACTATTATATGATGATTTTGAACGTGCTTTAATCGGAAAATATTTGGATTCAGAAGACTACCTACAATTGCTAGTCGAAAAGCTTCCACATTCTGAATATGTAAATGGGGCTGAAATTTATATAGATGGATTTCATTCATTTTCACCGCAAGAACTAGAAATTGTAAGACAGCTTATGATTTGCGGTGCGAGAGTTACGATCACGTTAACGATAGATGAAAAAACGTTAGCGCAGCCAGTAAATGAACTAGATTTATTTTATGAAACGACGTTAACGTATGAAAAAATAAAGCAAGTGGCGCGTGAAGAGAAGATAGAAATTGAAAAAACGATTCCACTTATGGAACAACCGCGTTTTCATTCGCAAGCATTAGCGCATTTAGAAACGCATTACGAAGCACGTCCAAATGAAAAGTTTCACGGAGAAGCAAGTGTAACGATTAGTACAGCAGCGAATTTACGAGCTGAAGTAGAAGGTGTTGCGCGTGAAATTCGTAGACTTGTGGCGGATGAAGACTATCGTTACCGAGATATTGCAGTCCTTCTTCGTAACGGAGAAAGTTATTACGATGTGATGCGAACGCTATTTACAGATTATAATATCCCACATTTCATCGATGAAAAACGCCCGATGTCACATCATCCGCTAGTAGAATGCATTCGTTCTGCACTCGAGATTATTAGTGGAAATTGGCGTTATGATGCAGTGTTCCGCTGCGTGAAAACAGAGCTTTTATATCCATTAGACGTAAGAAAAGAAACGATGCGCGAAGAGATGGATGAGTTTGAAAACTACTGTTTAGCGTACGGTGTACAAGGGAAGAGATGGACTTCTGAGGATCCGTGGATGTATCGCCGCTATCGTTCTCTTGACGATACGGACGAGATGATTACAGACAGTGAACGTGAAATGGAAGAGAGAATAAATCGACTGCGCGACGTTGTAAGAACGCCTGTTATTCGTATGCAAAAAAGACTGAAGCGAGCGGGAACAGTGATGCAAATGTGCGAAGCTGTTTATTTATTTTTAGAAGAGCTAGACGTTCCGAAAAAACTAGAAGCATTACGTATTCGTGCAGAAGAGAGCGGAGATTTCTTATTTGCGACAGATCATGAGCAAGTATGGGAAGAAGTAATGAGTCTTCTTGATACGTTCGTTGAGATGCTTGGCGAAGAGAAAATGTCACTTTCTATGTTCACAGATGTTATGTCGACAGGTCTTGAGGCGCTTCAATTCGCAAACATTCCGCCGTCATTAGACCAAGTGTTAATTGCTAATATTGATCGTTCAAGATTATCAAATGTGAAAGCAACATTTGTCATTGGCGTGAATGAAGGAGTTATTCCGGCAGCACCGATGGATGAAGGGATGCTTTCTGATGAGGAAAGAGATGTTCTTAGCGTTGCAGGTATCGAATTAGCACCAACGACGAGACAAACCTTATTAGAAGAACAGTTCGTTATGTACCAAATGGTAACGAGAGCAACTGAGAAATTATATATTTCATGCCCGCTTGCAGATGAGGAAGGGAAGACGTTACTTGCGTCTAGCTTTATTAAGAAAATAAAAAGAATGTTCCCTGATGTGAAAGATACATTTATTACGAATGACGTGAATGATTTATCACGTTCGGAACAAATTTCATACGTAGCAACGCCAGAAGTAACGTTGTCATATGTTATGCAGCAACTTCAAACGTGGAAGCGATATGGATTTGAAGGGAATTTAGATTTTTGGTGGGATGTATATAACTTCTACGTAACTTCAGATGAATGGAAACAAAAAAGTAGCCGCGTATTATCAAGTTTATTCTACCGAAATCGTGCGCAAAAGCTAAGTACAGTTGTAAGTAGAGATTTATATGGAGATAAAATAAAAGGAAGCGTATCTCGTATGGAACTATTTAACCGTTGCGCATATGCTCATTTCGCGCAGCACGGTTTATCGTTAAGAGAGCGTGACATTTTCAAACTGGATGCACCCGATATCGGGGAACTATTCCATGCAGCGCTGAAGAGAATTGCGGACAGGCTATTACGCGAAAACCGTACTTGGGCGGATTTATCAATAAAAGAGTGTGAGCATCTTTCTGCTGTAGTAATAGAAGAGATTGCACCGTTATTACAAAGACAAATTTTATTAAGTTCAAATCGTCATTTCTATTTAAAACAAAAACTACAACAAATCATTTTCCGTACATCAATCATTCTTCGTGAACATGCGAAGTCAAGCGGTTTCGTACCAGTTGATTTAGAAGTGCCATTTGGTATGGGCGGTATAGGATCGCTTCCGCCGATGGAATTCTCATTACCAAATGGTGTAAAGATGGAAGTAGTTGGTCGTATTGACCGTGTTGATAAGGCGGAAGATGAAAATGGGACGTTCCTACGTATTATTGATTATAAATCAAGCTCAAAAGCGTTAGACTTAACGGAAGTGTATTACGGATTAGCACTTCAAATGTTAACGTATTTAGATGTTGTTACTTCGAATGCACATACGTGGATGAAAAAGGGAGGTACTGCATCACCGGCTGGTGTACTGTACTTCCATATCCATAACCCGATCGTTGAGATGAAGGGTGACGCATCTGAAGCAGAAATTGAGAAAGAGATTTTAAAGAAATTTAAAATGAAAGGACTTGTACTAGGAGATGCTGATGTTGTTCGTTTAATGGATAACAAACTTTCGACAGGAAGCTCTGATATTATTTCTGCTGGTTTGAAAAAAGACGGCAGTTTTAGTGCGCGTTCGAGTATTGCAAGTGAACAAGAGTTTAACGTACTTCAAAAATACGTACACCATACGTTTGAAAATATTGGAAAAGACATTACAGAAGGCGTTATTGATATTGCTCCTTATAAGAAGGGGAATAAAGCGGCGTGTACGTTCTGTAACTTCAAATCTGTTTGTCAGTTCGATGAATCACTCGAAGATAACCAGTTCCGTACGCTAAAAGATATGAAAGATAGCGAAGCGATGGAGAAAATTAGAGAGGAGGTTGGCGGAGAATGATTGAAAATTGGCCTAAAAAACCAGAAGGTAGTCAGTGGACGGATGACCAGTGGAAAGCGGTTGTAGCGAACGGACGTGATATATTAGTCGCGGCAGCAGCTGGATCAGGGAAAACAGCAGTATTAGTTGAACGTATTATTAAAAAGATTATAAATGAAGAAAATCCAGTCGATGTCGACCGCCTGCTCGTTGTAACATTTACGAATGCAGCGGCGCAAGAGATGAAAAACAGAATTGGGGAAGCGTTAGAAAAGGTATTAATTGATGAGCCAGGATCGCAGCACGTAAGAAAGCAGCTTAGCTTATTAAATAAAGCTTCTATTTCAACGATCCATTCATTTTGTTTACAAGTAATTAGAGGATACTACACATGCTTGATGTTGATCCTCGTTTCCGCATTGCGAATCAAACAGAAAACGAATTATTAAAAGAAGAAGTGTTAGATGACATATTAGAAGAAGAGTATGGAATTGAAGATAATAGTATTTTCTTTGAACTCGTTGACCGTTATACGAGTGACCGTAGTGATGATGACTTACAGCGTATGATTTTAGCGCTTCATACAGAATCAAGGGCGCATCCAAATCCGGAAAAATGGCTCGATAAATTAGTAGAAGCATACGACGTGGAAGGAAAGACAATTGAAGATTTAGTGTACGCTTCTTACTTATTAGAAGATGTGAAATTCCAGCTTGAAACAGCAGAGACACATATTCGTAAAGCGACTGAACTCGCGATGCTTCCTGACGGTCCGGCGCCCCGCGTTGAAACCCTGCAAGCAGATGCAGTTTTACTTGGAATGTTGTCATCAGCTGCTTGTGAGTCATGGACAAATGTGTATGAAGCGATGCAAAATGTATCGTGGCAAACGTTAAAGCGTATTAAGAAAAGTGATTACAACGAGGATGTTGTAAAACAAGTAGACTCTCTTCGTAATAAAGCGAAAGATGAAGTGAAGAAATTACAAGAAGAGTTATTTAGCCGCAGACCTGAAAGTTTCTTACGAGATTTTCAAGATATGCATCCTGTATTAGAAAAACTCGTACAGCTTGTAAAAGTATTTACAGAGCGTTTCCAAGCGATGAAGCGTGATAAAGGGATGGTTGATTTCACAGATTTAGAGCATTTCTGTCTACAAATTTTAAGTGAACAAAGTGAAAACGGTGAAATGAAGCCGTCAGCAGTAGCGCTTCAATATCGTAATAAATTTGCTGAAGTACTAGTCGATGAATATCAAGATACGAACTTTGTACAGGAATCCATTATTAAATTCGTAACGAAAGATTCTGAGAGTGAAGGGAACTTGTTCATGGTAGGTGACGTGAAGCAGTCGATCTATCGTTTCCGACTAGCAGAACCAGGCCTGTTCCTAGGAAAGTATAAACGCTTTACGCAAGAAGGATTAGACGGCGGAATGAAAATCGATTTAGCGAAAAACTTCCGTAGCCGTCATGAAGTGTTAGTAGGTACGAACTTTATTTTCAAACAAATTATGGGCGAAGAAGTCGGAGAAATCGACTATGATGCTGACGCTGAATTAAAGTTAGGTGCTAGCTATCCAGAAGGTGAAGATGTAGCAGCTGAACTACTATGTATTCAGCAAACAGAAGAAGAAGTGCTAGACGGTGAAGAAGGTGCGGAAGTAGAAAAAGCGCAACTTGAAGCTCGCCTTATGGCGCAGCGTATTAAAGCGATGGTTGATTCAGGTTATGAAGTGTATGATCGTAAAACGGATAGTATGCGCCCTGTACAATACCGCGACTTCGTTATTTTACTTCGCTCTATGCCATGGGCGCCGCAAATTATGGAAGAATTAAAGCTGCAAGGAATTCCAGTATACGCTGATCTTGCGACTGGTTACTTTGAAGCGACAGAAGTAAATATTATGATGAACGTATTCCGCGTGATCGATAATCCGATGCAAGATATTCCGCTTGCCGCCGTACTTCGTTCACCAATCGTTGGACTAAATGATGAAGAACTTGCAACATTGCGTGCTCACGGAAAGAAAGGTTCGTTTTATGAAGTAATGAGCTCATTCTTAAAAGGGGCACCGCTTGAAGAAGAACAAGAACTACATGATAAATTAGAGTGGTTCTATAACTTACTGCAAGGATGGCGTGAATTCGCGCGTCAACAGTCACTTTCTGATTTAATTTGGAAAGTGTACGGTGAGACAGGTTATTACGACTTTGTTGGCGGTTTACCAGCCGGAAAGCAAAGGCAAGCAAACCTGCGTGTACTTTATGACCGTGCAAGACAATATGAAGCAACATCGTTTAGAGGATTATTCCGCTTCTTACGCTTTATTGAGCGTATTTTAGAACGCGGTGATGATATGGGAACGGCGAGAGCTTTAGGTGAACAAGAAGATGTCGTTCGTATTATGACGATTCATAAAAGTAAAGGACTTGAGTTCCCAGTCGTATTTGTAGCGGGACTAGGTCGTCGTTTTAATACACAAGATTTAATGAAACGTTTCTTACTGCATAAAGACTTTGGTTTCGGTTCACAATTTATCGATCCTCGTAAACGCATTAAATATACGACATTATCGCAACTAGCAATTAAGCGTAAAATGAAAATGGAATTAATCGCGGAAGAAATGCGCGTGTTATACGTAGCGTTAACGCGTGCGAAAGAGAAGTTAATTTTAATTGGAACGGTTAAGGATGCAAATAAAGAAATGGAAAAATGGCTTGATGCAAGAGAGCATAGTGAATGGTTATTACCAGACCATATACGTGCCGGAGCGTCTTGTTATTTAGACTGGATTGCACCTTCATTATATAGACATCGTGATAGTGAAATGCTTCTTGAATTAGGACAAGGAAGCATTCCGGGTGAAATCTATGGATATGACACGAGCTGGAAAGTAGAAGTTGTTGACGGCAAAACGTTACTTGCACCGGAACCGGTTCAAGAAGAGAAACAAGAATTGTTAGAAGCACTTCGTGAGAAAAAAGCTGTTCCGCTACAAAGTGAACGGAAAGAAGAAGTGTACGACAGATTAATGTGGAAGTACGGATATGAGGAAGCGACATCTCATCGTGCGAAACAGTCTGTTACAGAAATAAAGAGAAATTATCAATCTGAAGAAGGTAGCGATAATGCCTTTATTAAAAAACTACGTGCACCAATTAAAACACGCCCTCGTTTTATGGAGAAAAAAGGATTAACGTACGCTGAAAGAGGTACGGCAGTTCACGCTGTCATGCAGCATGTTGATTTGAAGAAGCCGATTACAGAAGAAGTGATTCGAGAGCAAATTAGTGGCATGGTTAATAAAGAATTATTAACATTCGAGCAAGCAGAGGAAATAGCGATTGAAAAAGTCATTTCATTCTTTGACAGTGACTTAGGTAAAAGGGTATTAGCGGCGAAAAGCGTTGAGCGTGAAGTGCCATTTACGATGATGCTTGCAGCAGAAGAAGCATATCAAGATTGGCAAGGGAAGAGCGGGGAATCAATTCTTGTCCAAGGGGTTATTGACTGCATGATTGAAGAGGAAGATGGTATCACGCTAATCGACTTTAAAACGGATACGATTGAAGGGAAGTTCCCAGGCGGATTCGATCAAGCGAAACCAATTTTAGAAGATCGATATAAAGTGCAGCTTTCTTTATATGCAAAGGCACTTGAAAAAAGCTTGCAACATCCTGTGAAAGAGAAATGCTTATACTTCTTTGATGGCAACCATGTTGTAAAAATTGAAGAATAGAGAGGCTTGAAAATGACAACGGAAAAAACGTTAAGAACATGTGAAAAAGGACATGAATATTATAAAAGTAGCGATTGTCCAACTTGCCCAACCTGTGAGAAAGAAAAGAAACCAAAAACAGGATTTCTTTCACTTCTTTCATCACCAGCACGAAATGCGCTGCAACACCATGGAATTCACACGATAGAAGAACTCTCAAAGTATAGTGAAAAAGAAATTTTAAAACTACATGGTATGGGACCTGCGTCTATGCCGAAGCTTAGAAATGCTTTGAAGGAGAAGGGGTTATCATTTAAATAAAATGAAACAGTAAACAGTGGAGTTTTTGATAATATTGAATGAGGTAAAAGAAAAAAGTAGGAGATATTCTCCTACTTTTTTTACGCTGTTCCAATTTGATCTTGATCAGCCACATCAGAATCAAACGTATTTGTTGCACTAACACCGTTAAACGTATTCACGACAAATCCAACATTGGAAGCTCCGGAACCATTATAAGCTTTCGTATTTTCTTTCGGAGACACGTTATAAAAATCCCCTAAATTAAAAGAACCATTACTGTTTTGAACGACGAGATTTCCAACAACAGAAGGCATACCATCCACCTACTTTACTAAGCTTTTTAATTACTATATGAATTATTGTGCGGAAGGTTCATCCGTAATATATTGGCGGATTTGCATAATACGAGAGTTATTAAAAACATAATCAACATTTCCAATTTGAAAGCAACCAGAATTTAAAAGTGTTCGCAATTCAACATTGTTTACTTCAATAAAAGGGCATTCATTTACAATGTTTAATTTTACATCTGTCGTTCGTTTTGGGATTGTGATGTGTTCATCTGTAAAGATTTCAAATGCGTCTAAGCGGCCTTCGTCTTTTATATAACAAGGAATTTCCCTATGGACGGCAAGAGCTCTACTTTTTAATTCCATTTGATTGGCATCTCCAACTTGAAATACGGCACTAATCCCTAAAGAAATAATAGAAACATTTTGGACAACAGACACATGATGTAACATAGTTTCTCAGTCTCCTTAACCTGGAGTAGGAGGGACATCTGTGACTAATGGTACAAATGGACCCTCTGTAACAGTTTCAAATGGTGTATCAAGAATAGAAGATAGTATGAGGAAATTTGCATCCCCAATTAAAAAGAGTGCGGACGACGATACACCGTTCATTTTAATTTGGCCGACTTTTAATTCGCGATTTACAACGTTAAGATTCATACATACTTACTCCTTTCGGAAATTGCCCGGTATGTGTTGAATAAAAGAGAGGAAAGCTTTGTCGATATCATGTTTCATTGCTTGAATAATGATATCTCGTAAATAATCTGGATCTGTTGAAATCCCTTCATAGGATTGCGTTTGTGATAAATAATAAGGAAGTCTATGCTCCATCTGTTTTTTTATGTCATCAACCATCATTTGTCGATACATTTCATCGAGCGGCGTTCTCTCTTCTTGTTCAAAATGGAGAATTCGATTATATGCTTCTTCATCTAAGTAACGATGCATTTCTTGAAGGATGCCTTGGTAAAAATCTGGGTTTGTATCTGTTTCAGGATTTACTTTTAATGTTTCTGTATCCACTTGGAAATCTTCAATTTGCTGTCCTTTTGCTGAAAACGGATTTAAACCGATATTTAAAGTACCATTTAAATTTTCTACTTTTAATTGATCGAATTTGTATTCCACTTTTCCTACAGAAGAGGAGGGGCGATTTTTTAATTCGTTAAGCTCTTCTTGGAGTTGGCGAACTTGATCTTCTAGGTTAAGGATGGCTGCTTGTTGTGCTTGAAGAGCTTGTTGAAGTTGGTGTAAGTAAGTATATATATCTTGATTCATTTTGTGAAACCTCCTTTTCAGTAGGGAGGGTAAAAATATTCCTGCTATATATTTATGACAAGGATGTCTTAAGAAGAACTAGTTGATGGTTTGATAGAAATAATTTGTCCTTTCGCCTGCAATGGGCGAAGGGGCTCTGTAAATCCACCGCTATTTGAGAATTTAGATAGAGCTTTAATACTTCCTGCAGTACCAATTTGGAATACAGAAGAGGTTGTAATGCTATCAATTCTAATGCTATTAATGATGATGCTTTGGTTTACATAAAAATTCAATGCAATCGCCTCCTCTAAGTTGAACCAATTATCGCTTGATCAATTACATCTGAATCATTGACAGTCGTTGCGCTTTGATAATTGTAGACAGAAACGTTATCTCCAACATTAAAAGAGCCGGCCCCAGCAAAAGCGCGTGAATAACTAATAGGCCTAATCGCAAATACATCTCCAATATGAAAAATACCACTTGATCCAATATTGACGATACGAATATGTCCGACCATAGCTGGCATACAAAACACCTTTCGTTTTTTAAATTTTCTTTTCTACTATTGTATGGGCGTTTTCAATAAAATGTGTTTTTTTTTATAAAAGAAACACACACGTTATTGCGTGTGTGTATTGAGTGTTTGATTAGGGTAAAAATCCGTATGTACATGCCAAATTACATTTAAGAGCCTGTCCAGTTCTTGGCTACAATCCACTGTTTTTTGAGAAGTCATTCCGTAGCGTTCAGCAAAATAAATCATTTTTTCACGTTTTTTTTCAATCGCTTGCTCAAACATTGAAATCGGCTCCATCTCTAAATGAAATTTTTAGTATATATGTAGTACATATTATACAAAAAACCAATAAAAAAGAAACACCTTCGCTAAAAAAAGTAAAATTTCTACATTTTATGCCAAATATAAAGGAGTAACGAATAGAATATGAGAAGAATATTGTAAAAATTAGCGTGCATGAGAAGGTTTTTTTCTGACGGATGCGAATACAATTAAAGGTCATGAGTTTTAGGATGGAGAGTGGAAATATTGCGTTTGGTAACGGCGAAAAAAGATGAAAAGGTATTTGTAGGTATTGTGGATGAAGAGGAAGAGAAGGTATTGCATGTAAGAGAAGCGCAAAGACAAAAAGGGGAAAAGGTTACGATTCCGATTACAATGTTAGAGTGTATTGAAAGAGGAACCGAATGCTTTGAAAAAATATGTGATATTGTAAATTGGGCGAAGGAAAATGAAGGGGCGGCGTATTATCCGTTAACTGAGGTGAAAATATTAGCACCAATTCCAAGGCCAAGGAAGAATATTCTTTGCGTTGGAAAGAACTATCGTGAGCATGCGATAGAAATGGGCGGAGTAGAGTCAATTCCGGAAAATATAATGATCTTTACGAAAGCGCCAACGACAGTTATTGGAATGAATGAAAAAATTAATAGTCATCCCCACGCAACGAATGAACTAGACTATGAAGGAGAACTAGCTATCATCATTGGTAAGCGAGGGAAACAAATAAAAAAAGAAAAAGCGCTTGAGCATGTTTTTGGTTATACCATTATAAATGATATAACTGCTCGCGACATTCAAAGGAAGCATAAACAATTTTTTCTTGGAAAAAGTTTCGATACATTTTGTCCGATGGGACCGTATCTAATTCATAAATCAATGGTTGAAACGCCAAATGCGTTACACATTGAAACAATAGTAAATGGGGAAGTAAGACAAACTTCAAATACAAATAAAATGATTTTTTCAATAGAAGAAATCATTTCAACGATAAGTAAAGGAATGACGTTAGAGCCAGGCGATATTATCGCAACAGGAACGCCGGCTGGTGTCGGAAAAGGTTTCACACCACCGAAGTTTTTGCATGCGGGTGATGAAGTGGTCATTACAGTAGAAGGAATTGGTACTTTGCGAAATGTAGTGAAATGAAGAAAAGGGCTATCTTATTAATAGATAGCTCTTTTTTATGGCCATGGGTTATTGAAAAAATCTAAAATAGCAAAAATATATAATCCGATGAGTATTAACGTACAAATCCCGATTAGCATAACGGCAAGAGAACTTCTTTCGCGGCCAAAACCGATAGCTGTAAGGAAAACAGCAGCCCAAAATGAGATTTTAAGTAGCATGAATGTATGAGGTGTTGAGTAGTACCTGAGTAACGTTATAGATAATAGGAATCCGATGAATGTAATGGAAATGAGAATAGTAGCTAAATAGTTAATATGTTTGCCGTATTTCAAAAGCATACAATTACCCCCTGTAAAATAAACTGAATATTCAATCTAACTTTACAGTAAACTACTAAAAAAATAAAGAGGTTGTCCCAACATGTAGGATAACCTCTTTATTATTATGATAATACCGCTTTAATTTTTTGGAACGCCCACTCTAAATCTTCTTCAGAGATTACTAGCGGTGGTGCGATACGAATTACATTTTCGTGTGTTTCTTTACATAATAGACCAGCTGCTTTTAATTGTTCGCAGTAAGGACGAGCTGGCTCGTTTAATTCGATACCGATGAATAAGCCTTTACCACGAATGTCAGTAATCATTGGGTTATCAATTTCTTTTAATTGCCCAACTAATTTTTCGCCTAATTGAAGAGAACGCTCTGTTAATTTTTCTTCTTCTAACACTTCAAGAGCCGCGATAGAAACAGCACATGCAAGTGGGTTACCACCGAATGTAGAACCGTGAGAACCTGGCTCGAATACGCCTAAAATGTCGCGGTTTGCTGCTACGCAAGAGATTGGGAATACGCCGCCGCCAAGTGCTTTACCAAGTATGTACATGTCAGGAGTTACACCGTCCCAGTCACAAGCAAATACTTTACCAGTACGGCCTAAGCCAGTTTGGATTTCATCTGCTACGAATAAAACGTTTTCTTTTTTACATACTTCAAGAGCTTCTTTTAAGAAACCAGCTGGTGGGATGTTAATTCCTGCCTCACCTTGGATAGGCTCTAAAATGAATGCAGCTGTGTTTGGTGTAATAGCAGCTTTTAACGCTTCTAAATCACCGTAAGGAATTACGATAATGCCAGGAAGCATTGGACCGAATCCACGCTTGTACTCTTCGTTCGAAGACATAGAAACAGCACCCATTGTACGGCCGTGGAAGTTATCTTCACAAACGATAATTTCAGCACGGTTTGCTTCTACTTTCTTCACATCATAAGCCCAGCGGCGAGCTGTTTTAATTGCAGTTTCAACAGCTTCTGCACCTGTATTCATTGGAAGTACCATTTCTTTATTAGTTAGTTTCGCAACTTTTTCGTACCAAGGACCTAATTGATCGCTATGGAAAGCACGAGAAGTTAACGTAACACGATTAGCTTGGTCAATTAAAGCGTTAATAATTTTTGGGTGACGATGACCTTGGTTTACTGCAGAATATGCACTTAATAAGTCCATATAGCGATTTCCTTCAGGATCTTCTACCCAAACGCCTTCTGCTTTAGAGATAACGATCGGAAGTGGGTGATAGTTATTTGCTCCGTATGTGTCTGTAAGTTCGATAATATCCTTAGTTTGAATCATGATTGTTCCCCCTTTTGTTATTACAAGAAGTTTGTAAATACTCTAAATATTATATCATTTAAATGTAAAAAAGCGAAACATTTCCTGAAAATAAATGAACATGTTATCATATAGAGTGAAAAAGTGTGAAAAGAGGAGGTAGGGGATACGATGGTACATATGCATATTACAGCATGGGCGTTAGGTTTAATTTTATTCTTCGTTGCGTATTCACTTTATTCAGCAGGAAGAAAAGGTAAAGGTGTACATATGGGGCTTCGTCTTATGTACATTATCATTATTGTGACAGGTTTCATGTTGTACATGGGTATTATGAAGACTGCAACAAGTAACGTGCACATGTGGTATGGTTTAAAAATGGTAGCTGGTATTTTAGTTATCGCTGGAATGGAAATGGTTCTTGTGAAAATGAGCAAGAACAAGGCAACAGGGGCATTTTGGGGATTATTTGTTATCGCGCTTGTAGCGGTATTTTACCTTGGACTGAAATTACCGATTGGCTGGCAAGTATTCTAATAAAAAATAAAACCACCTAATAATCTCAAAGACTTGGGAGATAAGGTGGTTTTTTTACTTTATGTTGCATCGATATGCAACTCTTCTCCGTTTACTTTCGTAAAACGAAACATGTTTTTATTTGACGTAGCGTGACGAACAAAATGGTGCTGCAATGTACAAATCATCTCTTCGTTATCAAACAAAAGAATATTTACTCCTTCGCATGCTTCCTCTTTCGGTAAGAAAGATAAATAATTATGACAATACATGCAATCATATAAAGAGTAATGAAGGGATTGCAATGATTCGGTTAATAATGTAAAGACAGAGTCAGGTAATTCCTCGAGCCATTCCGTATAGCTAAGAAGTAATTTTTTTCGAATTCGTATCATTTCTCCGTTTTGTAAATGGTGCTGTTCGTTGGCGATTTGTAATACATCTTGTTCATAGAAACGAGCTGGTAGCCAGTTGTTGTTATATAAAATCTCAAAGCCATCTTCGGCAATATCTTCTAATAAAAATGCTTCATCATTTTCATCATCAAAGAATACCCATTCATTGTTTATATATTCTACATTACCGACTGTATGAGCGCGAGGCTGGTTATATAAAATATGGTTACGTTGTATCATACACGATTTCTCCTTTATAAAAAGTAGTTATTTCTGTTATAGACAGTTCGTGCATTCTTTATAACTAGACACATCTAGACATAGGTGGGCATACAATAAAACACGTTTTACTGAGTGAAAAAGCTATTCCGTATGTGGATAGTAGATTATCGTCAAGTTTGTCATTTTTTTGATCCGCACCTCTAAGGTGTGGATTACTGCTTGTTTAGGAAAAGAAATAAGATGGAAGGATGATTCGTATGTGCGGGATTACAGGATGGGTGGATTATAAACGCTCATTAGAAGGAGAACGGGACGTCGTTACGAAGATGGCTGAGACGTTAGCAAAGCGTGGCCCGGATGATAATAAAGTTTGGATTAAAGGCAATGTCGCATTTGGGCATAAACGGTTAATCGTTGTTGATCCTGAGGGTGGTAAACAACCGATGACTTGTTTAAAAGATGAAACGAATTATGCAATTTGCTATAACGGTGAATTGTATAATACAGAAGATATTCGAAAGGAATTATTAAGAAGAGGATATACGTTCAAAGGTCATTCTGATACGGAGGTGCTATTAGCGTCGTATATTGAATGGAAAGAAGAATGTGTCGATCATTTAAACGGTATATATGCGTTTGCTGTATGGGATGAACAGAAAGAACAAGTATTTATTGCGCGAGATCGACTAGGTGTAAAACCGCTATTTTATAAATATGATAGTGGGCGATTACTATTTGGTTCAGAGTTAAAAGCGATATTAGCGCATCCAGATGTGAAAGCGGAAGTAACGTTAGAAGGGTTATCCGAAATATTCGGTCTTGGACCATCTAGAACACCTGGTCATGGCATTTATGCTGGTATAAAAGAATTACGTCCAGGGCATGCGATGACATTTTCAAAGAACGGTTTATGTATATGGAGATATTGGAATGTGGAAAGCAAAAAACATGAAGACTCCTTTGAAGAAACAGTAGAGAAAACACGCTTTTTATTACAAGATGCGATTACAAGGCAGCTCGTTTCTGATGTACCACTATGTACTTTTCTATCAGGTGGTGTAGATTCGAGCGCCATTACAGCGATTGCTGCGAAAGAATACGCAAGGTCAGGAAAAGGGCAATTACACACATACTCTGTTGATTATGAAGATAATGAAAAATACTTTAAAGCGAATGCGTTTCAGCCGAATTCAGATGCGCCATTTATTCATTTGATGACTGAGACGTTTCAAACAATCCATCATCGCTGCGTCATTTCAAATGAACAATTAGCACAGTATTTAACAGAAGCGGTACTCGTTCGTGATTTGCCTGGTATGGCAGATATCGATTCGTCATTATTATGGTTTTGCCGTGAAATTAAACAAGATTTTGTCGTCGGTTTATCTGGGGAATGTGCAGACGAAATATTTGGTGGTTATCCGTGGTTTTATAGAGAAGATGATTTGCAATCGAGTGCATTTCCGTGGATGCGCTCTACAGAAGCACGTGAACAACTGCTAAAGAAAGAATGGAGAAATAAATTAAACTTACAACAATATGTACAGCAGCGTTATGAAGAATCCATTCAAGAAGTTCCTGTTTTAGAGGGAGAAAGCCCAATTGAAGCAAAGAGACGACAATTATTTTACTTGAACATGGTATGGTTTATGACAACATTATTAGACAGAAAAGACCGTATGAGTATGGGGGCAAGCTTAGAAGTACGTGTTCCATTTGCGGATCACCGACTTGTCGAATATGCGTGGAATATTCCTTGGGAAATGAAAATGTATAAAAACCGCGAAAAAGGTCTATTGCGTAAGGCGTTAGAAGGATTACTTCCAAATGATATCTTATATAGAAAGAAGAGCCCGTATCCGAAAACCCATAATCCGCATTATACAAAAGCGGTAACAGTATGGCTACAAGATTTATTAACAGATAAAGGCTCAATTTTGCATGAACTATTTGATAAAGAACAGCTGAGTGGATTAATTGAGTCAGGTGGCAGTGCATTTCAATCCCCTTGGTTCGGTCAATTAATGACTGGTCCGCAGCTTTTAGCTCATTTAGCGCAAATTCATGTTTGGTTTAAAGAGTATGGGATAAATATTAAAGAATAGAAGAAAAGCGACTTGCATAAAAGTAAGTCGCTTTTCTATTAAATAAATTGTCATATAAAATTCAAAATCATATTAGAAATAATACTTATTTAGAATAATTATTTTGACGTACTTATTATTAGTTGTTATAATTGGAAACAAATGTTCTTGAAAAAGATTCTCATTTATAAAATTGAGGTGTTATATAGATGACAAAGAAAAAAATAGGTTTACTCGTAATGGCGTATGGAACGCCAGAATCATTAGATGATGTAGAAGCGTACTATACACATATTCGCCACGGGCATAAACCTTCAGAAGAAGCACTCCAAGACTTAATCAGACGCTATAAAGCGATTGGCGGAATTTCACCACTTGCAAAAATTACGAAAGAGCAAGCGCATAAATTAACAGATTCAATGAATAAAATATTTAAAGAGTATGAATTTACTTGTTACTTAGGATTAAAACATATAGCTCCATTTATAGAGGATGCAGTAGAAGAGATGAAGAAAGATGGAATTGAGCAGGCGATTAGTATCGTATTAGCACCGCATTATTCTACATTTAGCATTAAAGCATATAATGACCGTGCTATTCGTCTTTCGGAAGAAATTGGTGGTCCTGTTATTGAACCGATTGAACAATGGTACGATGAACCGAAATTTATTTCGTATTGGACAGAGCAACTAAAAGAAACATTTACAAAGATTGAAGATAAAGAGAAAGCTGTCGTGATTTTTTCAGCACATAGTTTACCAGAGAAAATTATTGCAGCAGGAGACCCTTATGTGGAGCAATTGCAACATACAGCGGATTTAATTGCGGAGGCTGCCGATATTCCAAACTATACAACGGGTTGGCAAAGTGCTGGAAATACGCCTGACCCATGGATTGGTCCGGATGTGCAAGATTTAACGAGAGATTTATTTGAAAAGCATGGCTATGAATCTTTCGTATACTGTCCGGTTGGGTTTGTGGCAGAGCATTTAGAAGTTTTATATGACAATGATTACGAATGTAAAGTTGTAACTGATGAATTAAACGTGGCATATTTTAGACCGAATATGCCAAATTCACAATCTGTATTTATTGATTGCTTAGCTGAAATTGTTTCCAAAAAAATGAAGGAAATAGTTGACAAGAATCTAGTTTTAAATAATAATTAGTTTATAATAATTTTAAATAAACAATGATTACTAAAAGAGAAAGAGGAGGATCCCCTAGATGAATCCAAATAATCGCTTAACAACAAACCAAGGTGCTCCGGTTGGAGATAACCAAAATTCTCGTACAGCTGGTCGCCGTGGACCGGTATTATTAGAAGACTATCATTTAGTAGAAAAACTAGCTCACTTTGATCGTGAACGTATTCCAGAGCGTGTTGTGCATGCACGTGGTGCAGGTGCTCATGGTGTATTCGTAACGAAAAACAGCATGAAGCAATATACGAAGGCAGCATTTTTACAAAATGAAGGAACTGAAACGCCTGTATTTGTTCGTTTCTCAACGGTTATTCATGGTCAAGGTTCTCCGGAAACAGCTCGTGACCCACGTGGGTTCGCTGTTAAATTTTATACAGAAGAAGGAAATTACGATATCGTAGGTAACCATTTACCGGTCTTCTTCATTCGTGATGCAATTAAATTTCCTGATATGGTGCATTCTTTAAAACCAGCACCTGATACAAACATTCAAACGCCAGATCGTTACTGGGATTTCATGACGTTAAGCCCGGAATCTACACATATGATGACGTGGGTATTTTCTGATTACGGTACACCAGCAAGCTATCGTGAAATGGAAGGTTTCGGTGTTCACTCATTTAAATGGATTAATGCAGAAGGTAAAATCGTCTACATTAAATATCACTGGAAACCACAGCAAAGTGTACGTAACTTAAGTGCAAAAGAGGTGCAAGAAGTACAAGGAAAAGACTTCAACCATGCAACTCGTGACTTGTTCGATGCAATCGAAAAAGGAAATTATCCGAAGTGGGATTTACACGTACAAGTGATGCAACTAGATGAAACGGATTCTTTAGATTTCGATCCATTAGATCCGACGAAAGTATGGCCAGAAGATCGCTTCCCATTAATTGAAGTGGGGACGATGACGTTAAATCGTAATCCGAAAAATTTCTTTGCGGAAGTAGAGCAAGTGGCGTTCTCTCCAAGTGCAACTGTAAATGGTATTGAACCATCTGAAGATAAATTATTACAAGGTCGTTTATTCTCTTATCCAGATACACAGCGTTACCGTCTTGGTGCAAACTACTTACAAATTCCTGTAAACTGCCCATACGCAGCTGTTCACAACCAACAACGTGATGGTGCGATGCAAATCAATCAAAACCCATCTACAATTAACTACGAACCGAGCCGTCATGCTGAAAATCCAGTTGAAGACCCAACTTACCGCGATTCAACTATGAAAGTAGAAGGCTACGTATCTCGTGAAAAAATTGACAAACCAAATGATTTCAAACAAGCAGGTGAGCGTTACCGTTCATTCTCTAAAGAAGAGCAAGACAACTTAATTGCAAACTTAACAAATGACTTAAAAGACGTAAATGAGCGCACGAAATTACTAGCTGTTTGTAACTTCTTCCGTGCAGATCAAGAGTACGGTATGCGTTTAGCACAAGCGCTAAATGTTGATATTACGCAATATGTGGGGAATTCTCCGAAATAAGTAGGAAAAGACGACTGTTAAACGGTCGTCTTTTTTGTATGTATGTAAAGTTACGCCGGGGTATTTTTCAGTTTCGTCATGTCGGAATTTGTTGGTAAATGGATATATCGTGTCGAAACGTCGATATATTGAAATAATCGCTGATATATTTAAAAAATCGTCGATATATCCGAAGAATCGCTGATGTATTCACCGGAATACTAGGTGGGGTATACTGCGCCGACAAGTACAATAAAAAGAGATGCAATCTACTACCAATAGATTGCATCTCTTTTTTTAGTTCACTCGCTCTGTGTACTCATAAGCTTTCTCTCCGTGCATCGAAATATCAAGTCCCATATGTTCTTCGTGTTCATCTACCCGAACAGGGAGAAAGAAGTTAATTGCTTTAATAATGGCGTACGTCATTATGATTGTGAATGCATATGTTGCGCCGATTGCTATCAGTTGTTTAAACAGTAAAGCAGCGTTTCCGTAAAATAATCCGTTAGCGCCATCAGCATTTACAGTAGTAGTTGCAAATAGTCCTGTTGCAATACCGCCCCAAGTTCCGCCGATACCGTGGCATCCGAATGCATCGAGTGTATCGTCGTATCCGAATTTTGTTTTTAAGAAAAAGACTGCTCCGAAGCATAATACGCCGCCGATTGCTCCGATAAGAAGAGCGGAGAAAGGAGTAACGAACCCGCAAGCTGGTGTAATAGCGACTAGACCGGAAACTACACCACAAGCAGCTCCCATCGCAGTCGGTTTTGATTGGAAGAACCATTCTGAAAGCATCCAAGTTAATGCAGAGGCAGCAGCGGCTATATTTGTATTAATAAATGCAGTTAAAGCTACGTCGTTTAAAGATAATGCACTTCCGACGTTAAAACCGAACCAGCCGAACCATAGTAAGCCTGCGCCTAACATTGTGAATGGTAAATGGTGAGGAGAAGTACCGTTTATGTTTTTTCGTTTTCCAAGGAAAATAGCTAATACAAGGCCGGCGACCCCAGATGTAATATGAACGACGTTACCGCCAGCGAAGTCTAACGCGCCGAGTTCTCTTAGCCATCCGCCAACGCCCCATACCCAATGAGCGACAGGGTTGTAAACGATTGTTGTCCATAGAAGGATGAAAATAAGGAAAGCAGAAAATCGCATTCTTTCGGCGAATGCACCTGAAATTAAAGCGGGAGTTAAAATGGCGAACATGAGTTGGAACATCATAAATAAATTGTGAGGAATAGTAGATGAGTAGTCTGGATTTGGTGCGTAGGTAACTCCGTTTAAACCGAACCAATCGAATGTACCGATAAGTCCGTGCCAATCTGGTCCGAATGATAAAGAATAGCCGATCGCAATCCACTGAATCGAAACGATAGCCATTGCACTATAACTATGCATTGTCGTACTGAGTACGTTTTTACTGCGAACCATACCCCCATAAAAAAGTGCCAATCCTGGTGTCATTAACATGACCATTACTGTCGTTACAAACATAAAAACCGTATCTCCTGTATTCATTCTCTCTCCTCCTATGATGTTAGAAAAAATAACATCGATTCGTTATGTTTCATATCATATTCGAAATGAAATGAAAAATCAACTAAAAATTCAGAAAACTTTATACTTCATGTTAGGTAATCTAACATGAAGTATTTTTGGGGGAATGAAATCAACGTATGTGATTCGTCCTGAAAATTGGTATAATATTCTTACAATTAAAAAACATGGGGGATGCGTGTGAGGAAAATACGGACTAGGAAATTATTTATTTGTTTTTGTTTAGCTGTCGTTTTGTTTGTGCCAATACATACGTTTGCAGATGAAAAAAGAGAGTGGCGAGACGAAGTCGTATATTCCATTATGATTGATCGCTTCAATAATGGAGAACCGAAAAATGACAAACAGTTAGAAGTTGGAAATTTAGAAGGATATCAGGGTGGAGATATAAGAGGGATTACAAAAAGACTGGATTACATAAAAGAAATGGGTTTTACCACTGTTATGCTTTCACCGTTTTTTGAAAGTGGAAAGTACGATGGGTTAGATGTGCAAAATTTTCAAAAGGTAAATGAACATTTCGGAACAGAAAATGATGTGAAAGAACTTGTACAAGAAGCGCATGCAAAAGGGATGAAAGTTATATTCCAATTTCCGCTTGGAGAAAACGAACAACAAGTTATCGACGCGATGAAATGGTGGATCAAAGAAGTCGATTTAGATGGAAGTTATGTGATACATAGTGAAAAAAAGTCGCGTTCTTTCTGGGATGACGTGCAAAAAGATATGCAAGTGATAAAGAAAGATTTTCGTATTATGACAAAGGAAGATAGTGGATATAACGAAAAAATAGTAGAATCGTTTTCTAAAGCGGATGTATCGGTGAAACCTTTATATGATGTGAGTAAAAAAGAAGGGGAATCCGTTACATTTTTAGATAATCAAGATACAAAAAGGTTTGCCCGTATTGCAAAAGAGAATATGAATTATCCACCATCTCGTTTGAAACTAGCCCTTACCTATTTATTAACATCACCAGGTATTCCGAATTTTTATTACGGGACTGAAATTGCATTAGATGGAGGGGATACCCCGGATAATAGACGATTAATGGATTTCAAATCAGATGAAAAATTTGTGCAGCACATAACGAAACTCGGTGAGCTTAGACAAGCGAGACCATCTTTACGCCATGGAACGTTGGAGCTTTTATACGATAAAGATGGAATGAGTGTACTGAAACGAAAGTATAAAGATGAAGTAACATTAGTAGCGATTAATAATACGAAAGAAACACAAAAAGTTGCTTTACCTGTAAGTGCAATTGGCGAAAAACAAGAGTTAAGAGGATTGTTAGAAGATGAAATTATAAGAGAAGAAAACGGAAAGTTTTATCTTGTTTTAAAGCGTGAAGAATCAAATGTATATAAAGTTAACGGGGAAACAGGTGTGAATTGGCTATTTATCTCTTTAATCGTCGGTGTGAACGTATTGTTTATTGCTTTTTTAATTGCGGTTAAAAAGAGACGGAAATGAGTAGCGTTTTTTAGTAGTTCTTCAGTTTAAGGTGGTGAGGTATTTGCGGAAAAAGAAGTGGTTCGCTCTATGCTTATGTGTTTTTATCGTATTCGTAAGTTTTTATTTTTGGGAAAAGCGTGATGAAGGGGAATTTGTTCGGTGGGGCGATAGTGTTCATTCTGTTGATACGGCAGTTCTGAAGAGAAACGATATAAAATACAAAATCGAAAATGATAAAGTATACATACCTAAAAAATCATTTGATAAAGCAATATGGTGTTGCTCTTAATAAATGCGAAATCTCGGTGGGACAGGCTAAGGAGAAAACTTTCTCCCTAGTCTGTTTTTCTGTGAAGTAAGACTCTCGCTTCGAAATGCAGCTGAGAAAAGAAATGAAAAGACCTTTAGAAAAACAATAATTGCAACTATATTGATTTTACATTACATTAAAGGGTGAAAAATATTCTGTTACTCATTGAGGGCTATATTTGAGGAGGAAAAATGGAATTTTACGATTTGGGTATTACCATTAAAGAACTTAGAATGAAAAAGAATATATCACAATCTGAATTGTGTCATGGAATATGTTCGCAAAGTCAAATTAGCAAAATAGAAAAAGGTATGATTTATCCATCTAGCATATTGTTATATCAGTTATCTGAAAGACTTGGTATTGATCCAAATAATATTTTCGCACTAACGCAAAATAAAAAACTAAAATATGTAGAAAATGTAAAATATGTAATGAGAGATTGTACAAAACAAAAACAATATAATGAACTTTACGAAATAGTGAAACAAGAGAAAAACGAAAATAATTTCCAGTTAAAAGAAGATAAACAATTTCTAATATGGCATGAAGCCATTGCTATATTTCATGTAAATAAATCAATAAAAACTGCTTTAAATCTTTTAAATAGTGCACTAAAACTAACTGTAACGAATGTTGATTTTTTATCAGAAAGAGAAATAGATATTATGCAGTCGATGGCTATATTTCATTGGGCAAATAAAGAGTATGAAAAGAGTATTACTATATTAAGAAGGTGTTTAACTAATTTTAATAAGTTAGATTTTCCTAGAGATAAAGAGATTAAATTAAAAATCATTTTTAATTTGGCGAAAATTTTAGGTCTTGCAAATCAACATGAAGAGGCAATAAAATACAATGATATGGGGATTAAATTAGCTATTAATCTAAATACTTTATATTTATTAGGTGAATTATATTATGGAAAAGCTTGGAACTTGCTAAAGCTAGAACAATATAATGAAGAAGATGTGGCTGACAACATGAAAAAAGCATTATTTATCTTTGAACTAACAGAAAAAGAAAATCTAATAAAAATGGTTAAAGAAAAATATTTTGAAAAACAAAATAAAAAATGATTCATAATTTCTGATGAATATCTTATTAATTTCTATAAAAAAAGGCACCTTACGGTGTCTTTTTTATAACTTATATCATCAATTATTACATTTTATAGGTTTCTTATACCAAGCTTTGTTGATGTGTTTACACTTCGCAGGTGTTGAAGTTTTATATGTATCCTCGGGTGTAGTTATATTATTAGAACACCCTGCAATATATATACAGAATGTAGTTAATAAAAAACATAGTATTAATTTCTTCAAATAACCACTTCTAACTCTTGTTTAATTAACATTTTTTCATAAAATAAATTCTTTACTAATTTTACATTACATGAAAGGATGGAAAATATTCTTATACTCATAATTTGTTACATTTGAGTAGGGAGGGAGGTTTTGCGCCGAGTATTAAAAGGACCTTCTTCATTTATGCATAATAATTAAATACTTATTCTAACTATCCGATTGCTCGTAATCTTAGACTTTGTAATATTTTCTCTACACGCTAAAAAGAAAAACACCCTCTACACAGAGGGTGTTTTTCTTTTTAGCGGTAGTTAATAAATTGTACGTCAATCGGTAAGTCAGCACTGCGAACTGCTGCGATAACTGCTTGTAAGTCATCACGGCTTTTCGCTGTAACACGTACTTGGTCATCTTGTACTTGTGTTTTTACTTTTAATTTCATTTCTTTAATGATGTTGTTAATTTTTTTCGCGTTATCTTTATCGATACCTTGTTGAAGTGTTGCGCGTTGGCGAACAGTGTTACCAGTCGCAGCTTCAACTTTTCCGTAATCCAAGTTTTTAATTGGAACGTTACGTTTTACAAGTTTAGAAATTAGAACGTCTTTTACTTGGTCTAATTTGAACTCATCATCAGAAGTTAAAACAAGTACTTCTTTTTCTAATTTAATATCACTTTTACTTCCTTTAAAGTCATATCGGTTTTGGATTTCTTTTAATGCGATGTTAATTGCGTTTGTTACTTCAGGTAATTCTACTTTCGAAACGATGTCAAAAGAACTATCTTTTGCCATAGTTAGCACCTCCAAATAAATTTCTAATCTTTTTATGTACTGTACATACTAAAGTATAGCTGAAAACGAGCCTAGACTTAAGTGTTTTCATACTTATATTTATGTAACCTCATTTTATTATAGTGAATTTTGGGCAGTTGGACAAATAAAGGAAAAATCGTGTTATAATTAACTTTTGTTTGGAATGATAAAAAATATAAAAAAGTTAATTTTATATATATAGAAGGGAATTAAAAAATATGTATTTACAATTAGGATCGATTGAACAGGTAACTGTTTTACGCGAAACGGAAATCGGCTATATGGTTGGGAATGAAGAAGAAGAAATCTTCTTACATAAAAACGAATTAGTTGGAGAAATTGCAGAAGGCGATACGATTGATGTATTCTTATACCTTGATCACCAAAATCGTATTTCAGCAACAATGAAGGAGCCGCTTATTACAACTTTTGATTGGAACTGGGTAAAGGTTGTAGAAGTTATTCCTAGTTTAGGTGTGTTTGTTAATATTGGTGTATCAAAAGATATACTAATCCCAGCTGATGAGTTCCCGATTTATATGCCAGTATGGCCAGAGGTTGGAGACGAATTATATTGTACGTTAAAATTAACGAATCGTGATCGCCTTATCGCTCTTCCCGCAAGAGACAGTGATATGCAAGAAATTATCGTAGATGCGACGCCATCTATGCGTAATAAAAACGTAAATGGACGTGTGTATCGTTCACTTCAAGTTGGTTCATTCATACTAACTGATGAGCATTTCCGTGCTTTCTTACACCATACTGAAAGAAAAGAACAAGTCCGCATTGGTGAACGTGTAACGGGCCGTATTATTGACGTGAAAGATGACGGTACAATTAACATTTCACTTCTTCCTCGTAAAGAAGAAGGAATGGAAGATGATGCTACTGTAATTTATGCATATATGGAAGAACGAGGTGGAGCAATGCCGTTTTGGGATAAGAGCCACCCAGAAGATATTAAAGAACGTTTCAACATGAGTAAAGCTGCGTTTAAGCGTGCGCTTGGTAAGTTGATGAAAGAAGAAAAGATTTACCAAGAAGAAGGTTGGACGTATTTTAAGAAGTAAATTAAATAAAAAGCACTGCCTTATTTTGCTGTAAAAATAAGGCGGTGCTTTTTTAATTCCCTTGCTCATGCGCAAGAGTGAACGTATCTTCCAAGTCACTATCATTTATTTTAATATTTGCCTTTTTTAATTCCTTTTGTATTAACTTATGACTGAATGTAGGGTCGGCAATACGTTCTGCTTCTAAGTTTTTACGGATGGAGTCTTTCACTTCATCGTAAGGTTGTAAATCTTTTTTATCAGTTAATTTAATAATATGATAACCGTTTGGTGATTTAACGGGATTGCTAATTTGTCCGACTTTTAGTTTATAGGCAGCTGTTTCAAATTCAGGCGCCATTCTGCCTGAATTGAAGTATCCAAGGTCTCCACCTTTATCTTTTGATAGTAGATCTTGCGATTCTTGTTTTGCTAATTCTTCAAATGAAGCGCCAGCATCTAATTTTTTCTTTATTTCTTTCGCTTCATTTTCGTCACTTACTAAAATATGACTCGCTTTAATTTCTGGTTTATAGTGGTCTTTCACGTCTTTTTCTGTAACACTTTTCTTAATTGCTTCATTCATAGCAAGTTTGAACTTAATTTGATTTTTGAAATCAGCTTCATCTTTTAAACGATTGTTTTCGAGTACTGCTGTGAATTGATCTCCATATTGATTTTTCGCTTTTTGTACTTCTTTATCTACATCATCGTCAGATACTTTATATTTTTTCGTGATAACGTCTTGTGCCATCATTTCGTATAGCATGTCTTTTCCGTAACGATCTTTCAACTGTTTTTCGAAGTCGCTCTTCTTAATGGTTGAATCTGTTGCTGTAGCGACTGTAGCTGAGCTGTTTTTTTGTCCACAAGCAGCTAGCATTAATATACTTATTAGTGCAGTAATAATGAAAATGTGTTTCCCTCTCATGCCAACACCTCATCCGAATATGTTATCGCTATTGTAGAATATAGAAGTGAACATGAAGTGAATTTTTAATGTTTTTTCCCTGTAAAATGTAAAAAAAGTACATCAACAATATTGTTGATGTACGATGGGATCAAAGGTGATCAGTCTTTTTAGAATAGGCACGCTTACCTTGCTGAATATTTTTTTGTTCTTGCTCATTTTTTTGTGTACGCTTTGCATTATTATCGCGTGCTTTTTTGTCGTTATCACTCGTATGTGGCATATGTATCAACTCCATTTCTAACCGTTGTACGTTTATCATTTCCTTTTTCGTAAAGACTATGTATAGCAGTGCATTCATGAATAATAAAGGTGGATTAGAAATGGATTTGAAGTTGAATTATACCGAACTTATAAAGAAGTTAATCGTTGTAATTGTCGCAGGTTTGTTAAACGCGATTGGAATGAATTTATTTTTAACGCCAGCGAAAGTGTACGCGAGTGGCTTTGCTGGATTGTCTCAATTGTTATCACAAATATTAGGGGACTTTTTATCTATTCACATATCAACGGGGGTATTGTTTAGTTTGTTTAATATTCCCGTCGTTATTTTAGCATGGAAAAAGGTTGGAAAGGCCTTTACTTTCTTTAGTTTTCTTTGCGTGATATTTATGACTTTGTTTCTAGAAATTATCCCGGTTAGAGCGGTTTCGAACGATATTATATTAAATGCGATTTTTGGTGGGATTATTTCAGCGATTGGGGTAGGGATTGCGTTGAAGTGGGGGGCTTCTACAGGTGGTTTAGATATTATCGCCATGATTTTATCAAAGATTAAAGATAAGCCTGTCGGTACGTATTTTTTCTTCTTTAATGCACTTATCATTATTGCGGCTGGCTATGTGTATGGATGGGAAAAAGCATTATATACTTTGGTGACTTTGTATGTGTCAACGCGAATTATTGATGCGATTCATACGCGTCATGTGAAAATTACAGCACTAATCGTTACGAAGAATGGGACAGATGTACGAAAGGCGATTCATTCACGCTTAGTGAGGGGGATTACAACTATACCAGCAACAGGCGCTTATACAAATGAAAATAAGGAAATGTTAATGATTGTTATTACGCGTTATGAGTTATATGAATTAGAAAGGGTTATTAGGCAAGTGGACCCAGGTGCATTTACAAACGTATTACAGACGGTCGGAGTGTTTGGTTTGTTTCGAAAAGATTAAAGAGGACCAAAGCTGGTCCTCTTTTTTAATGTAAATTCGTAATATTTTGCAACTGCTCCTGCATTTCACGTAGCTGAACTTTTTCAGCTGTTGAAGAGTTTGCATAAGCAGAGTGCAAAGCGTTTTTTGCTCTATATACGAGATCTTGTTGCTCAGTACCGCTTGAACAAGTGACGGCATTTGCAACGGCATCTCTAGCTTGTTGGAATAGTAAGTTCCCCATTTAAACCCCTCCAAAAGAAGAGTTACTTCTCGCTTTTTCTGCCTCAGCTAATGTACCACGGTACGGGAATCTTGCATCATGCTTCATAACAGCATCGGCTCCTTGTTGGATAAAACGTTTTGATTTGTTCTTTTTACCCATTCGAAAAACCCCCTTTATTTAGCTGAAAACAATCGACGCGCTGACTTTTGCGTCTAATAATAGTATGAGCGTTTGGCGAGAAACTATAAGCAGGGAATTTTTAGATTATAATCCAAGAACCTCTTCTAAATATAGCGCAATACCATCTTCTTCATTCGTTAATGTCGTATGATTTGCGAGTGATTTTAATTCAGGAATTGCATTACCCATTGCGATGCCGTGACCAGCAAATTCAATCATTTCAAAGTCGTTATCTTCATCACCGAAAGCGATAATTCGCTCTTGTGGAATGTTGTAATGACTAGAAATTTTTTGTAATCCGACAGCTTTATTTAACCCACTTTTCACGATTTCAATAATCGGCCAAGGTGCGCCCCATTTTCTATGGTCGATTACTTCAGCATGCATATCAGTTAAATGTTGACGAATTGCACTGGAATGCTCGTCGTGTGCGTCAATTAATAAGCAGGTTGGATGATCGTTTAAAATATTTAATAAGTCTCCTGTAAAAATCTTTGGAGAACCGAATTCGAAAATATGTTTTTTATCTTCATCAATTTCACGAACATACACATCGTCCATTACTTCAGCATATATATTTTTTACACCAAAATCAAAGCAAGCTCGGACAATTTCTTGGGCTGTTGCTAGCTCAAGAGGAGAGTGGTGTGTTCCCCACTTTGAATCAAGAGGATGATGTACGTAAGCACCATTAAAGTTTACGATTGGTGTATTAAGACCGAGTTCTTTGTAGTAATCAAAACTAGCACGGAAGGGACGTCCCGTTGAAATAACGACAATATGTCCTTGCTCCTTTGCTTTTGCAATTGTATGTTTTGTTCGAGTGGAAATTATTTTGTTGTCTGTTAATAAAGTGCCGTCTAAGTCTAATGCGATTAAATGCTGTTTATTCATAATTTCACCTCTTATAATATTTTTTTATTTCTATCTGTATTTCCGTTTTTAATATGCAGAAATAAGAGGTTAAACTGGGTGAGAACACCAAAGATGGAAAGTTCACTATATATCCATCTTACGTCGCAAAGTGCTGCGGTGTCTACTATTTCTCGCTGGAAATTAAGAAAAGTCAACGTCTTTTTAGAAAGTTCAAACAATGTTTCTTTCATTATGTACAAATTGTGAAAAGGGTTACATTGCTCGTATGATGAGGCTTATAATGAACATGTAATCTTCTCGTATATGTTTGACTCTCCTTTGAAGCTAGCCTATAGTAGGTTGGTTTCTTTTTTTTCTACAAATAGGAAAGAAATCCCTTCCTAAGCTTGTGTCATTCATGTATATGTACAAGAACGAAATGTAGTACTTGTTTCCTAAACATGACAGAAAAGCTTTCTTTTAAAATGGATATACTAATGAGGCAAAGACGTCATGGAAGGAGAATGGAAATGGGACAAAATCGCAGGTTTCGTTCTGGACAAAAAGCGCCAAACGATGGTATTTACGTAGAAATTGGTGAAACAGGAAGTATGGTAAAAGATCCGCAAATGGTGAAATTAACTGCGGGTGAAAAGTTTCCAGATAACGCGAATCATAACCGTCAATGGACATATAAAAGAAAACCGTAACAGGAGCCGCAATCATTATTGCGGCTTTTTTGTCGTTACGCATTGCGTATATTTTTTCAGTTGTATAATGAATGTTCCCTTTTTCTTTTTCCAATAATAAGTTTGAAAATACATAGGCAAAATTATTGTATAAAAAAGTCAGTTGGCGTATAATCAAATCAAAGGTCAAAGAAAGTCAAACATTTGGAGGACTGTAAAGATGGACTTAAATCAAATGACAACAAAAACACAAGAGGCGATTATGAGTGCCCAATCTTTAGCGGTATCTCATCATCATCAAGAAGTAGATACTGTTCATCTCTTGTTTACATTATTAGAAGAGCAAGATGGATTAGCAGTGCGTATTTTTCAAAAAATGAATGTCGATATAGAAGCGTTAAAGCAAGGCGCCGAAAGTTTAATTAAGAAAAAACCTTCTGTAACGGGAAGCGGTGCAGAAGTAGGAAAATTATATATAACGGGTGCTCTGCAACAACTACTTGTAAGAGCAGGAAAAGAAGCAGAGAAATTGCAAGATGACTACATTTCAGTTGAACATGTATTGCTTGCTTTTTCAGAAGAAAAAGGCGATATAAATCAATTACTTACAAGATTTCACATTACAAAAGATAACTTATTACAGTCTTTAATGACAGTTCGGGGGAATCAAAGAGTGACTAGTCAAAATCCAGAAGCAACTTATGAAGCGTTAGAAAAATATGGTCGTGATTTAGTGGCGGAAGTGAGAGCAGGGAAAATTGATCCTGTTATCGGTCGCGATAGTGAAATTCGACGTGTAATCCGCATTCTTTCACGTAAAACGAAAAACAACCCGGTTTTAATTGGTGAACCCGGTGTTGGTAAAACAGCAATCGTTGAAGGATTAGCACAGCGTATTGTGAAGAAGGATGTACCAGAAGGATTAAAAGATAGAACAATCTTCGCATTAGATATGAGTGCGCTTGTAGCTGGAGCGAAATTCCGTGGTGAGTTTGAAGAGCGTCTGCAAGCTGTATTAAACGAAATTAAAAAGAGTGAAGGTCGCATTTTATTATTCATTGATGAACTTCACACAATCGTCGGCGCTGGTAAAACAGAAGGTGCGATGGACGCAGGAAATATGTTAAAACCGATGCTTGCGCGTGGTGAACTGCATTGTATCGGGGCGACAACGTTAGATGAGTATCGTAAATATATTGAGAAAGATCCAGCGCTAGAAAGACGTTTCCAACAAGTATTAGCAGAAGAACCAACTGTTGAAGATACAATTTCCATTTTACGTGGTTTAAAAGAGCGTTTTGAAATTTATCATGGTGTAAATATTCATGACCGCGCGATTGTAGCAGCATCCGTTTTATCAGATCGATATATTTCGGATCGTTTCTTACCAGATAAAGCGATCGATCTTGTTGACGAAGCGTGTGCAACAATTCGAACAGAGATTGATTCTATGCCAACAGAATTAGATGAAGTAACGCGCCGTATTATGCAGCTGGAAATTGAAGAAGCGGCTCTTGGAAAAGAGAAGGACTTTGGTAGCCAAGAACGCCTGAAAACGTTGCAACGTGAATTATCGGATTTAAAAGAAGTTGCAAGTGGTATGAGAGCGAAATGGGAAAAAGAAAAAGAAGATATTCACAAAGTGCGTAACTTACGTGAACATTTAGAGCGTCTGCGCCGTGAATTAGAAGAAGCAGAAGGTAATTACGATTTAAATAAAGCAGCGGAACTTCGTCACGGGAAAATTCCTGCAATTGAAAAAGAGTTAAAAGAAGCAGAAGAAATGGGTGCACATAATAAACAAGAGAATCGCTTATTACGTGAGGAAGTAAGTGAAGAAGAGATTGCTGATATTGTTTCACGCTGGACTGGTATTCCTGTCGCAAAACTCGTTGAAGGTGAACGCGAGAAATTACTACGCTTAGAGCAAATTTTATCAGAGCGTGTCATCGGACAAGAGGAAGCGGTAAGCTTAGTATCAGACGCAGTTCTTCGTGCACGCGCTGGTATTAAAGACCCGAACCGTCCAATTGGTTCCTTCATCTTCTTAGGACCGACAGGTGTTGGTAAAACAGAACTTGCAAAAACGTTAGCGCAGTCTTTATTCGATAGTGAAGAGCAAATGATTCGTATCGACATGTCTGAGTATATGGAGAAACATGCTGTGTCACGCTTAATTGGTGCGCCTCCTGGATATGTTGGATATGAAGAGGGCGGTCAATTAACAGAAGCGGTAAGACGTAAACCGTATTCAGTTATTTTGTTAGACGAAATCGAAAAAGCACATCCAGAAGTATTCAACATTTTATTACAAATGTTAGATGATGGACGCATTACAGATTCTCAAGGACGTACAGTAGACTTTAAAAACACGGTTATTATTATGACTTCAAATATTGGATCTGCTCATTTGTTAGATGGATTAGAAGCAGATGGCTCAATTAAAGAGGAATCAAGAGAACTTGTAATGGGGCAATTAAGAGGACATTTCCGACCAGAGTTTTTAAACCGTGTCGATGAAATTATTTTATTCAAACCTCTTACAACGAATGAAATTAAAGGTATTGTTGATAAAATTGTAAAAGAATTACAAGGTCGTTTAGCTGACCGTCATATTACAGTAGAATTAACAGACGCAGCGAGAGAATTTGTTGTAGAAGCTGGCTTTGATCCGATGTACGGAGCTCGTCCATTAAAACGATATGTACAGCGTCAAGTTGAGACGAAATTAGCGAGAGAATTAATTGCAGGAACAATTACTGATAACAGTCACGTAGTTGTTGATGTAGAAAATAACGAATTAGTCGTTCATGTAAAGTAAAATAAAAAAGAGTTCGGATAAAATCCGGACTCTTTTTTTAGTGTTGTTCTACTGGCTCGTTTGGAATTGTAGCTGAAATTGCTAGTACTAACACCGCAAGAACAACCGAGAAAATAGACGCTTGGTTAAAATCGTATGTACCGCCAGTCATAGAGCCGATTACGTAGCTCATCATATGTACAAGCGCGAACGACCAAATTAATGCCCAAATGAAACGCATATTTTACACCTCTATTCGTTCAATCTGTCCTTATTGTAACACAATTGAAAAAAGAATATAGAAAAATATTTGTAGATTTTTCAACGCAAATTTGCATTCCGCTCATACATTATAGAAGAGTACTTTTATACGTTTAGAAAATAAGGCGGGGGAAAAATGAGTATTACGGAACGTTTTTTTTATTTAGAAAAAGAACCATGTGTCATTTATTTACCGGAGAAGCCAAATGGATTTTCTGTTATGCTTCTCGGTGATTATAACTACTTTATTGAGAATGGTACAAGTTTATGGACACAGCATGCAGGTAGATCTTATTTTTTACATGGCCTTATTGAGGAAGGCTACACGGTCTTTTCTTCTAATTTATACGGAAGACATTGGGGAAACGACCAATCTGTTCGTCTAGCAAAACGTTTATATGACGTTGTTTTGAGAAAAGAGACATTAAATGCGAAAATGCACATTATGGCAGATGGTATGGGTGCACTTGTAGCACTTGAAATGATGAACAAATACCCTGAATGTATACGCTCTGTCATTATGTTAAATCCGTGTTTAGATTTACCAGAATATGTGGAGTTTGAAAAAGAGCATAAGTTTTTTTACAAAAGATTAGTGAAGGAATTAAGTTTGGCGTATGATTCCAAAGAAGAAGAATTAGAATCCAAAATAAATAAGAAATCATTTACGCTTCTTCCGTCTTGTGTACCTGTTAAAGTTTTCGTATCAACACAAGAAAAAAGAGGAAGAAAACAGTTGTTACGTAAATATGAGAAAATGAGGCAATTCAATCAATGCGATACTTCTGTCTTATTCCATCTGCAAGATGTGAAATATAAAATGGTTAGGCAAACGACTGATTTCTTTAAAAAATATGAAGAAGAATTGTGAAGCTCCCATATACATAAATGAGGAGCTATTTGTTTCAAGGAGAAAGGATTGGTGGTATGGAGCGCGTGCTAATTATAGGTGCACTTACGTTTGTAGGTTATCACCTTGTGAATAAAATGATTGCAGAAGAAGTAGAAGTGCACGGTCTTGATTTTGATGAATTCGAGAATATGAAAAAAATTAATGAAGAGAAGTTATTGTTGATTGGACGAAATGCGTTATTTACGTATTATTCGATAAGAGATGAAGATGGATGGAGATCAGTAGAAGGAGAGAAGTTCGATACTGTTTACTTTTGCTTGTATGAGCCAAATCAACAAAGTGGTTTTCGGAATGAAAGAGTTATATTACAGTATTTAAAGCGGATTATAAGACTGTGTGCAGAGCAGAAAGTGAAGTTAAATCTAATTTCTTCTATTGAAGTAGGAAACGCAGATGAATCTGAAAATAAACGTTTATTTTTGAAAGTGGAAGAAGGATTGAAAAAAGGAGAGGCACCATATAGTGTATTTCGAGTTCCTACATTATATGGGCCATGGCAACCATCTTTTATGATGTATCATCAGCTCATTTTATCAGAACTGGATGAGAAAGAGTGCCATTATGCGAGCGAGGAAAATGGAAGTGATCTATTGTACGTGGAAGATGTATGTGAATACTTATGGGACAATGGAATGAACGCGGAGCATCTCGGCATATACAATTTACTTAGTGGTAAAAAGTCATTATGGAAAAAAGGTATGAACCTTTTACGTGCAGCGGATAAAGTGAATAAAAAGAATGAGGAAGAACGAAATGATGCTGTCGAGGTTATTTCGATAAAAAGAAATACCCCGTTAGAATACGGTTTAAATAAACAATTGGCACATATGAAAAAATATAAAGAGTTATACGAAGGATAGCGAGCGTGTTACACTATGTATGTGAAAGTTTTAATGGAAAGGAAGAACATAATATGAATGAGAAAAGCATGCAATTTTTACAAATCGCAATGAAGCATTTACCAGAAGCAAAGGCCATCTTAGATTCGAATGGAATTGCGCTTGATATGGAGAAAGCACAACCAGTATTAGAGTTATTGATGAAAGTTATGAACGAAGCATATGAGCTTGGGAAAGCAGATAAAGAATAAAACCTTCTTTTTTGGAAGGGAAGAGAGGCTCGAACCGTGGATAGAAGCGGTTCGGGCCTTTTTATATTTCAAAAGAAACAGGAAAGGTATGTTTCTGTTTCTTTTAATAAACAATAAAGTGAATAATGCTGGATTTATGTTTTAACTGAAATATATTCTAGACAAAAATACATTTATGTTTTAAAATTAGTACCAAGTCATAATAATTGATATAAAACGGAGGGCTGCGATGTGAACGTGGGCATTTTAGGGATCGGAAGATATGTGCCAGAAAAAGTAGTCACAAATCACGATTTAGAGAAAATCGTAGATACATCTGATGAATGGATTCGTACGAGAACGGGAATTGCAGAAAGACGCATTGCCGATGATACAATAGATACTTCATATATGGGGTAGAGGCTTCTAAAAAAGCACTTGAAGATGCCGGGATTAGCGGAGAGGATATCGACCTGATTTTAGTGGCAACAGTAACACCAGATCGTGCATTCCCAGCAGTAGCTTGTGTCATTCAAGAAGCCATTGGCGCAAAACACGCAGCCGCAATGGATTTAAGTGCAGCGTGTGCTGGTTTTATGTACGGAATGATTACAGCGCAGCAATTTATTCAAACGGGAACTTATAAAAATGTATTAGTAGTTGGTAGTGATAAACTATCTAAAATTGTAGACTGGAATGATAGAAATACAGCAGTACTATTTGGAGACGGAGCCGGTGCTATCGTAATGGGGGCTGTTTCAGAAGGAAGAGGCGTTCTATCTTTCGAATTAGGAGCAGACGGAAGCGGCGGTAAGCATCTTTATCAAGACGAGTATGTTATGATGAACGGCAGAGAAGTCTTTAAATTTGCTGTTCGCCAACTTGGTGATTCCTGTCTTCGCGTGTTAGAAAAAGCGGGACTTACGAAAGAGGATGTGGATTTTTTAGTACCACATCAAGCGAATATTCGTATTATGGAATCTGCAAGAGAGAGATTAAATTTACCACAAGAAAAAATGAGTATGACAATTGAAAAGTTTGGTAATACATCAGCTTCTTCAATTCCAATTGCAATGGTAGAGGAATTGCAAAATGGACGTATTCAAGACGGTGATTTAATTATACTTGTTGGTTTCGGCGGCGGATTAACATGGGGAGCAGTTGCTCTTCGTTGGGGTAAATAAGGACTGAGAGAAAAAAAGGAGTGTATTTTGTATGGAGAAAAAGAGGGTCGTAATTACAGGACTAGGAGCTGTTACACCGATCGGAACAGATGTTGAAACAGCGTGGGAAAACATTAAAAAGGGTGTATCTGGAATCGGACGACTTACAAGAATTGATCCGGAACTGTTTCCAGCAAAAGTAGCAGCAGAAATTAACGACTTTGAAGTCGAGAAATATATTGATAAAAAAGAAGCGCGCCGTATGGATCGCTTTACACAATATGCAGTAGCAGCAGCGAAAATGGCAGTTGCAGATGCAAAGCTTGAAATTACAGAAGAAAACGGACCTCGAATTGGTGTATGGATTGGTTCTGGTATTGGCGGTATGGAAACATACGAAGAACAATTTAAGATTTTTACTGAGAAAGGTCCGCGCCGCGTGAGCCCATTCTTCGTACCAATGATGATCCCAGATATGGCAGCAGGTCAAGTATCGATCGCAACAGGAGCAAAAGGAATTAACACTTGTTCTGTAACGGCTTGTGCATCTGGTGCAAACTCAATTGGTGATGCATTTAAAGCAATTCAACGCGGTGATGCTGATGCAATGATAACAGGCGGAGCAGAAGCGCCGTTAACAAGTATGGCATTTGCAGGATTTAGTTCAGCGAAAGCATTAACATTTAATGAAGATCCAGCAACAGCTTGCCGTCCATTTGATAAAAACCGTAGCGGTTTCGTAATGGGTGAAGGTTCAGGTATTTTAATTCTTGAAGAATTAGAGCACGCATTAGCTCGTGGTGCTCACATTTATGCGGAAATCGCTGGTTACGGTGCAACTGGTGATGCATTCCATATTACAATGCCGGCTCCTGGCGGTGAAGGCGGCGTGCGTGCAATGCGTCAAGCTTTAGCAGATGCAGGTCTACAGCCAGAAGATATTGATTACATTAATGCGCATGGTACAAGTACGGATGCGAATGAAAAGTATGAAACGATGGCAATTAAAGAAACGTTCGGTGAGCATGCGTACAAAGTAGCAATTAGCTCAACGAAATCAATGACAGGTCACTTATTAGGAGCAGCTGGTGCTGTTGAAGCGATCTTCTCAATTAAATCAATTACAGATGGAGTAATTCCTCCAACAATTAACTATGAAACACCAGATCCAGAATGTGACTTAGATTACGTACCAAATAATGCGAGACATCAAGAAGTAAACGCGGTGTTAAGTAATTCATTAGGATTCGGTGGTCATAACGCAGTATTAGTATTTAAATCGTATAAATAATAGATGAGATAAGGAGTTTTTTCGCACTATATTGCGAAAAAACTCCTTATTTATTTTTACGCCTTTTTCTCCTTTTGCATATACATAAGAAAAAGGAGGGATAAAGATGGGGATTGTTGAAACTGCTGAGTGGTTACATCTATATTATGGACGGCCAGAAAAGCTGTGTGAAAAGTTTACGAAGTATATCCCGCTGCCAAAAGAAAGATTGTATCGCTTTTTAATTTCTAAAGGTATGTACCGCCCAGTTATACGGGGAGAACAAGAAGTTAAAGAGTTAGAGAAAAAGGAAGTTTGGAAAGAGTTACGTACGGAGTATGAGAAACTAAAAAATTGGTTAAAAGGTCCGGATGTCCCTGTCTTTATTTTATTATCAGATTCCTATAATCGAACTGTACAAGAAGAGTATAACGGTAGGGCTGGATTATCTATGCGTCATGTTATTTTCTTATTCGTATGTGGACGGAATTCGGTGGAAGAATTAAAGGTGTTATTGGCGCATGAATATCATCACATATGCAGGTTACATCAAATTGAGACGAAAGAAACAGAATATACATTACTTGATACGATGATTATGGAAGGGCTAGCTGAGCAAGCGGTAACGGAAAGATATTCAGAAAAAAACAATGCACCGTGGACGACGTATCTTTCAAAAGAAGAGGCTATTTATTATTGGAAAAATGTTGTACATGAAAGAATAAGTATAAAACGAGGAACAAGGGAGCACGACATCTTATTAAATGGATTTCACTCTTATCCAAAGATGCTGGGCTATGCGCTTGGATTTCATATTGTCAAAGATTGCGTAACATTGGAAGGAGAAGATACACTTTCTTTATTATCTATAGATGCAAAAGAAATATTGAATAAAGCAAATACATTTCATATATAAAAAACAGGAGCTCTATTTCCTGTTTTTTTTAGTATTAATAGAAGAAAAAATAATAATTAGAATATATTTCCTTAGGTGGAATAAAGTTAAGAAAAATTGAACATAATGATTGATACAAACAGTAGTGAAGTGAGGGGTAGTGAATGTTATATCTACATGATGTATGGGTAAATTGGTTTGAAGGTGAAGAGAATGGGTATAACGTTTGTCATTTTTACGAATGGCGGAAAGATGATACGATTGAGCTATTAGATCAAGTGCCATTATTAAAAGTAGATGCCACATTATATCATTACATCGAGGACGAATTGTTAGAGCTTCCGCAAAAATTGTTGGAAGACGTACATCATAAGGCATATATTCGTAAAAATCATGAACGTTTGCAGCAAGAGTATTGCTTTGTTGTTACAGATGGAAAAGGAATTATTGCGATTGACACAATTGGTTACAATGTACCAATTCGAAAAAGCAGACTTATACCGCGCCAAGAGCAGATGGTATATGAGATGGTAGAAAACGTACAAGCAGAAAAGTATGAGTTCCAAGTAGAAGAAATGGAAAAAGAACATCATATTTTATCACCATCACCTTTCATTATGAATGGCTTAACTCGTAAAGAAAGACAGCTTAAACAATTATTATTTATGGCGTTAGATCAATTACATACAACGAAAAACACAGCAGAAATTCGCTATTGGTTCACAGAGTGGGATCCATCAGCATACGGAATGGTTCAACATATGGAATTTGAAGATATTTGGGCTAAACTGTATGATGAAGCGAAAACAGGCTGGTCTGAGAAGCACGAACAATTATGCGAGCGTCTCGTAAAAGGACAGCCATTTTTTGAAAAGTTATGGGAAATGGAAAACGAGCAAAAGGTAAATTAAAAAAAACCGCCAATTGGCGGTTTTTTTATTTGTTGTAACTTAGCTCCAGCGGCAAGAATGTTCGGTGGCTTCGCGCCTTCCTGCGAGGCAAAAAGCGCCTCTACGTCAGGAGCTCCATCCCTCTCACATTCTAAGCGGGCCGCTTCCGCTTTATAAGAAATCCAGCTCCGGCTTCTAGCCCTTCGCGTCTAAGAACCTTCCCCACGAGAAGGTAAAAAGCACCTTCTGTGGGAAAAAACCTTAGCCGTCAGGGCTAAACAGTCGCCTCCGCTTTATATAGAAATCCATCCCCCTCACATTCTAAGCGAGCTGCCTCCGCTTTATAAGTTACCTACGTTTTCTGCTTAGTCCCATTGCGTTTTCTACTTTGCGTAGTTGTTTGAATGCAACGCGGTTTGCTTTTTCGGCACCTTTGTCTAGAATTTCGTCTAGTTCTGGTGAGTTGATTAGTTCGTTATATTTGTCTTGGATTGGACGAATTGCTTCTACGACTACTGCTGCTAGGTCGCCTTTGAAGTCTCCGTATCCTTTTCCTTCGTACATTGCTTCTATTTCTTCAACTGTTTTTCCAGAGAATGAAGAGTAGATTGTTAATAAGTTAGAGATTCCAGGTTTGTTTTCTTTATCAAATTTCACGATACCTTCAGAATCAGTTACAGCACTTTTAATTTTCTTTTCAATTGTTTTTGGTTCATCAAGCATACTGATCATTGCTTTTGGATTCGGATCAGATTTACTCATTTTTTTCGTAGGTTCTGTTAATGACATAACGCGAGCTCCTACTTTTGGAATACGAATTTCAGGAACAGTGAACACTTCACGGAAGCGTTTGTTGAAACGCTCTGCTAGGTCGCGTGTTAATTCCATATGTTGTTTTTGATCATCACCAACAGGTACGATTTCAGTGTTGTAAAGTAAAATATCAGCCGCCATTAATGGTGGATACGTTAGTAATCCAGCTGGAACTGAATCTCTACCAGAAGATTTATCTTTATATTGAGTCATACGCTCTAATTCTCCAACGTAAGCAACTGATTGCATAATCCATCCTAGTTGAGCGTGTGCTGGTACTTCTGATTGTACAAATAAAGTAGCTTTTTCAGGATCGATGCCGCATGCTACATAAAGTGCAGCAAGACTGCGAATGTTTTTACGAAGTTGTACGGGATCTTGAGGTACTGTAATCGCATGTTGGTTTACAATACAGAAATAACAGTCGTGTTCATTTTGAAGCTCTGTAAATTGCTTCATAGCTCCTAAATAGTTTCCAAGTGTAATCGTTCCACTCGGCTGAATACCAGAAAAGATAACTGACATAAGTAATTCCTCCTAAATTTGAATGCGTGATGGGGAAGAGAAGGCAAACAAAAAAGCCCATTCATCCCAAAAACTATAGGGACGAATGGACCGCGGTACCACCCTAATTATTTCACTACTGTGAAATCTCTCTAATCCATAATAACGTTTGGATATAACGCCAAAGCCTACTACTTTCGGTTCGGTTTGGTGCTCAAAAGCCCATTCCATACTGCGCAATTACTTGTTCACACCAGCCACAAGCTCTCTGAAATTGCCTCAATATGTACTCTTCTTTATCATCGCATACATATAAATTTATTTATTGTTACCTAAGCTCTTTTAATATGAAAGAACTAAAGTTTTATAACAAAATGTTTTGCTGATTATTATATCATATGGGATAGTGTTTGCAAACTACATCAAAATAGTAAAGCTAATGAGGGTCGAGAACAACCCAAGAACGATACCTGTAATGCAAATTGGATACGTCCATTTGAATGAATATGTTTTATAAATACGTTCTTTCTTATCGGCAGGTTCCTCTACTTCTTCAATTAAAGACTCAATTTTTTTGTTCGTACCAAATACTCTTTGGAAGGCGTAAATTGTTACGTTAAAAAATCCATTTTGAAATATGAATAAAAAACCGCCTATAAGAATAAAAAATAGTGCAACATAAAACGATATATTGACAAAATTCAACAAAAATTGCGATGAAACGAGGAATGCGCCAATACTAGAAGCGATTATCGCTATGAAAATTAGTATACAAGTATGAAAAAAAACTTTATTCAAAATGTTCCCCTCCGTCAAAATATTACTAGAATTATTATACTATAAAAGCTATAATATGTACTAGAATTAATTTTTTGAAAATTATACGCAATTAAAGGTCTGATTTTAAGATGATGGTAGCAATGTTAACGTATCCCTTTACAAAAAAATAAAAAAATAAACATTTTATTAAAAATTTTAACAAAAAAACAAAAAACTATATTCACAATTGTTATATTATATGTATAATGAAAATTGTAGAAACTTGGAGATTATTCTTTCAATTCTACTTTTTTACAAGTGAGGGTACAGGAAGTGCAATTAGGGGAGGCAACACAACATGAAGAAAAAGATACCGTTATTACTTGCATCGACGTTGACTGTCAGTATGTTAGGAGCTTGTAGTTACCAAAAAGAGGATAATAAAGCAGGCGCAAAAGAAAAATCCTCAAACAAGCAAGTGTTAAATCTAACCGAGACAGCTGAAATCCCAACTATGGATACGACGTTATCAACAGATGCAGCATCTTCTAACATCATGAATAACACAATGGAAGGATTATATCGTCTGGGGAAAGACGATAAGCTTGTTCCAGGTGTCGCTAAATCTTATGAGAAATCAGAAGATGGCAAAAAGTATGTATTTAAGTTACGTGAAGATGCGAAATGGTCTAATGGTGAACCTGTAACAGCGAAAGACTTCGTTTATTCTTGGCGAAGAGCTGTAGATTCAAACACGGGTGCCAAGTTTGCTTACATACTATTTGATGTTAAAAATGCGGAGAAAGTTAACAAAAAAGAATTACCAGTTGAAGAACTTGGTGTAAAGGCAATTGATGATCATACACTTGAAGTGGAATTAGATAACCCTGTTCCTTATTTTGTAAGTTTAACAGTCTATCCAACATTGTATCCTTTGAATGAGAAGTTTGTAACAGAACAAGGAGCAAAATTTGGATTAGAATCCAATACGACACTTTATAATGGTCCATTCGTATTAAATGAATGGAAGCATGAACAAAGCTTCAAACTTACGAAGAATCCAACGTATTGGGAAAATAAAGAAGTAAAACTTGAGGAAATAAACTTCAATATTGTTAAGGATCGTTCAACTGCTATAAATTTATATGAAACGAAAGCAATTGATCGTGTAGTCTTAACATCAGAGTTTGTAGACAAATACAAATCAGATGCTGACTTTAAAACGATTAAGAGACCATCTACACAATTTATTCGCTTAAATGAAAAGAATAAATTTTTAGCAAATAAAAATATCCGAAAAGCAATTGCAATGTCCTTTGAGCGTGAAAATATCGGGAAAGTTATCTTAAACGATGGTTCAGAGGGGATATATGGTTTTGTTCCGAAAGGCTTAGCAAAAGGTCCGAATGGAAAAGACTTCCGTGAAGAAAACGGAAAGCTTATAAAAGAGGATATTAAAGAAGCTCAAAAATACTGGGAAGCTGGTAAAAAAGAACTTGGTGTAGACAAAGTAGAGTTAGAGCTATTAAACTTTGATACTGATGATGCTAAAAAAATCGGAGAGTATTTAAAAGGCCAATTTGAAAAGAACTTACCAGGTTTAACAGTTTCAACAAAAATGCAGCCATTTGCACAAAAATTAAAACTTGAAGCAAGTGGAGATTACGCAATGTCATACGCGGGATGGAGTCCAGATTATATGGATCCAATGTCATTCCTTGAAATGTATACGACAGGTAATGCGCAAAACAAAGTAAATTACGCAAATGCAGCGTATGATGATTTAATTAAAAAAGCGAAAACAGAAGTTGATGTACAAGCTCGCTGGGATGCATTATTACAAGCAGAAAAACAACTGCTTGAAGATGCAGCGATTGCTCCAGTATATCAACCAGGAAAAGCTTATTTACAACGTGGCTCAATTACTGGCCTATTAGAACATAAATATGGCGGAGAATTTAGCTATAAGTGGGTTGAACTAAAAAACTAAAAATGGTTTCCATCATGAATAAGGGTATATGCCTATGATGGGCGTATGCTCTTATTTTAAAAAAATAAAAGTAAGAATATTTTAAACTATCTTATTGCTTTTGAGAAAAACGGGGAGGTGCTTGACTATGGGACGTTATGTATTAAAACGTTTCGTGTACATGGCTTTGACATTATTTTTAATTACTACACTGACTTTCTTTTTGATGAAATTACTTCCGGGTTCTCCGCTTAAAAACCAGGAGAAACTATCACCGGCACAAAAAGAAATCATTCTTGAAAAATATGGCTTAAATGATCCAGTACCAGTTCAATATGCACGTTACTTAGGTAACTTAGCAAAAGGTGATTTAGGGGTATCATTCCAATATGATAACCGTCCAGTAACAGATATGATTGTGGATCGCATTGGACCATCAGCACAACTTGGTTTACAAGCGATTATATTAGGAACATTTATCGGTTTAATTTTAGGAATCGTTGCGGCACTTCGTAACAATACGTGGGTCGATTATGGGGCGACAATTATTTCCGTACTCGGGATGTCGGTACCATCGTTCGTATTCGCCGCATTACTACAATATTTCGTAGGGGTAAAACTTGGGTGGTTCCCAGTAGCATTCTGGAAAGGACCAGAGTTTACCGTAATGCCTACAATCGCTTTATCGATGGCAGTTATTGCAACAATCGCACGTTTTGCTCGTGCAGAGTTAATTGAAGTTATGCAAGCTGATTACATTTTAACAGCGAAAGCGAAAGGAATTAGCCAAGGCGTTATCATTATTAAACACGCACTTCGTAACGCGTTAATTCCAGTAGTAACAATTTTAGGACCAATGGTTGCAGGTTTAATTACAGGGACATTAGTTATTGAGCAAATTTATGCTGTACCAGGACTAGGGGAACAGTTCGTTAAATCTATTACAGTGAATGACTATACAGTTATTATGGGAACTACAATTTTCTATAGTGCGATTTTCATCTTAGTTATTTTCATTGTCGATATTTTATACGGAATTATTGATCCTCGTATTCGTTTAGCGGGAGGGAAAAAATGATGAAAGATGTACAAAAATTATCTCCAGATTTATTTCAGCAAGCCAATCAAAATAATGTTGATAATGAAGTCATTGCCCGTCCAAGCTTAACGTTTTGGCAAGATGTAAGAAGACGTTTGTTCCAACATAAAGGAGCAATGTTCGGTTTCGTTTTATTAGCGCTTATTATATTACTAGCAATCTTAGGACCGATGGTAAGTAAGCATTCTTATAAAGAGCAAGACTTAGGTCGTGCGAAATTACCACCGAAAATTCCTGTTATTGAAAATGTTCATTGGCTACCATTTGACGGTACGGATCAATATGGTGTTGACCAATATGAAAAACGTGATATTAAAGAGTATTTCTGGTTTGGTACAGATGATCTTGGCCGCGATTTATGGACAAGAACATGGGAAGGTACGCGTGTATCATTATATATCGCTCTTTTAGCAGCGGCGATTGACTTAGTAATTGGGGTTGCTTATGGAGGTATTTCAGCGTTCTATGGCGGTAGAGTAGATAATATTATGCAACGTGTTATGGAGATTATTAACGGTATTCCATACTTAATCATCGTTATTTTAATGGTAATCATTATGGGATCTGGTATATGGTCAATTACACTAGCAATGGCGATTACAGGTTGGATAGGGATGTCACGTATCGTTCGTGGACAAATCCTGAAATTAAAAAATCAAGAATATGTATTAGCATCTCGTACATTAGGTGCAACAAATACACAATTAATTGTAAAACACTTAATCCCGAACGTAATGGGACCAATTATCGTAATGACAATGTTTACAATTCCAACAGCAGTGTTTGGTGAGGCGTTCTTAAGCTTCATCGGTTTAGGTATTCAGCCACCATTCGCATCACTTGGTTCTCTTGTAAATGACGGCTATAAATCAATTCAAACGTATCCACATATGATGTTCATCCCAGCGGTTGTCATCAGTATGTTAATCTTAGCATTCAACTTAATGGCAGACGGATTACGCGACGCGTTAGATCCAAAAATGCGTAAGTAAAAGAGGGGAGAAGTAAAAATGAAAACATTGCTAGAGGTAAAAGATTTGCAAGTCTCCTTTGATACACATGCAGGTGAAGTACAAGCTGTACGCGGTGTTACTTTTGATTTAAAAAAAGGAGAAACATTAGCGATTGTAGGAGAATCTGGTTCTGGTAAATCAGTTACTTCTAAAGCGTTAATGGGATTAATTCCGAATCCTCCAGGGCGTATTAAAAACGGTGAAATCGTATTTGAAGGTCGTGACTTAACGAAACTGACAGAAAAAGAAATGCAGCAAGTGCGCGGGAAAGATATCGCGATGATTTTCCAAGATCCAATGACATCATTAAATCCAACGATGACAATTGGGAATCAAATTATGGAAGGTCTTATTAAACACCAAGGGATGAGTAAAGCAGACGCACGTAAAGTTGCGTTAGAATTAATCGACCTTGTAGGTATTCCGAATCCAGAAGCGCGTTTAAAACAATATCCTCACCAATTCTCAGGTGGTATGAGACAGCGTGTAGTTATTGCGATGGCATTAGCTTGTAACCCGAAATTATTAATTGCCGATGAGCCGACAACAGCCCTAGACGTTACAATTCAGGCGCAAATTTTAGAGCTTATGAAGGACATTCAGCAAAAAACAGAAGCGGCAATCATTTTCATTACACATGACTTAGGTGTAGTGGCAAACGTTGCGGACCGCGTAGCAGTTATGTACGCAGGTAAAGTTGTTGAAATTGGAACGGTTGATGAAATTTTCTACAATCCAAAACATCCATACACTTGGGGCTTAATCGCATCTATGCCAAGTTTAGATGGTTCAGAAGAAGAGTTATACGCAATCCCTGGAACGCCTCCAGATTTATTAAAGCCGCCAAAGGGAGATGCTTTTGCACCACGTAATCCACAGGCATTGAAAATTGATTTTGAAATGGACCCACCTTTATTTAAAGTAAGTGATACACACTATGCGGCAACTTGGTTACTTCACGAGCAAGCTCCAGAAGTAAAACCACCGGCAGTCGTTGAAAAACGCATTCTTCAAATGAAAGCAGGTGAACAACATGACTAAACAACGTGAGAAATTAATTGAAGTAAAAAATGTAAAACAGCACTTCGACGTGAGTGGTGGTGTTGTCAAAGCGGTTAATGATATTTCATTTGATATTTATCGCGGAGAAACATTTGGTCTTGTAGGAGAATCAGGTTGTGGTAAATCGACAACTGGAAGAACGATTATTCGTTTATATGATGCAACTGCTGGTGAAGTGTTGTTCGATGGTGAAAATGTACATGGTAAAAAATCACGTGCAGAGCTGAAGAAATTCAACCGTAAAATGCAAATGATTTTCCAAGATCCATATGCATCATTAAACCCTCGTATGACAGTAGGGGATATTATTGCAGAAGGTATTGATATTCACGGACTAGCAAAAGGCAAAAAAGAGCGTATGGACCGTGTTCATGAATTATTAATCACAGTTGGTTTAAATAAAGAGCACGCAAACCGTTTCCCGCATGAATTCTCAGGTGGACAACGTCAACGTATCGGTATCGCTCGCGCACTTGCTGTAGAGCCTGAATTTATCATTGCCGATGAGCCAATCTCAGCACTTGACGTATCAATCCAGGCGCAAGTTGTAAACTTACTGAAAAAGTTACAAAAGGAAAAAGGTTTAACATACTTATTCATTGCCCATGATTTATCAATGGTAAAATACATTAGTGATCGCATCGGCGTAATGTACCGTGGTCAAATCGTTGAGCTAACAACAAGTGAAGAGTTATATGCGAATCCAATTCATCCATATACGAAATCACTATTATCAGCAATTCCGCTTCCAGATCCAGATTATGAGCGCAATCGTAAACGTATCGTATACGATCCATCTCAGCATGATTATGCTAGTGAAGCACCAACAATGCGTGAAATTCGCCCAGGACATTTCGTATTATGTTCTGAAGCAGAGTATAAGAAATATAAAGAGATTTATCAATAATAAAAAAGCCAATCTTCCGTTAAGAAGATTGGCTTTTTTCTACTATATAATAGATTTGTCAACATTTCTCGGTAAGTCGATATATTTAAAGAATCGCAGATATAAGTTTCCTTTACGAATGACTACACCTTAATTAAACGAGTGTTACTGTGCTTGAACAGAAACAATTTCCTCTTGTTCTTCAGGTTTAACGAGTGCATAACGTTCCCACGCCCTACTTTTCCAGCGGAAGAACATAATAATGGCACGTGTCCATTCATCAATAGCAATCGCTAACCAAATACCAACGAGCCCCATATCTAAATGGAAGGCGAAAAAGTAACCGAGTGGTAAACTCATTAACACCATAGAGAATGCTCCGATTAAAACTGGGTACTTTGCATCACCAGCTGCGCGAAGTGAATTGATAATGACGATATTCATCGTACGTCCCGTTTCAAGTAGCACACTTAGTAAAAGAACTGACGCACCTAACGTAATAATGTGCGGATTATCTGTAAATAGCCCCATTAATTGTGTACGGAATGTAACGACGAGAGCGACCATACATAAAGTGACGCCAATTGCCCATTTTACACTTTTCCATACGCGTTCATACGCTTCATCTTTTTCACCACCGCCAACGAGGCGTCCGATAATAATGGCTGTTCCCATACCGATCGCAATCGCGAATAAATAAGTGAACATAGAAATGTTCGTAGCGTATTGTCTAGCCGCTAATGATTCCGTTCCTAAGTATGTTGCATAGTATAAGAAGACAATTTGGCAAGCTTGATACATAACCTGCTCAAATGCAGATGGAATCCCGATTTTTAAAATTTTTCCGATGTATTCCTTTGATAAGGTGAAGTAATATTGTAATTTCACACGGTATTCCATAACGCGGTACAGTAACCAGAAGAAAACGATAAGTGCGATAAGTCGGCTGACAGCAGAAGAAATGGCAGCCCCTTGTACACCGAGTTCTGGGAAACCAAATTTCCCGAAAATGAGTACGTAGTTTCCAGCGATATGAATAATATTCATTCCAAGTGAAATAAACATCGCTTGCTTTGTGAAGCCGTGTACGCGGATAATTGCGGCTAATGAATTAATAATAGCTTGAAGGAAAATAGCGCCTCCGACGATGGATAAATAGTTTTGCGCATACATGAGTACATCGCCTTGTAAGTTCATTGCCATCATCATATGTTTTGAAAATAAAAGAAAACCAGCGCTTATAATGAGTCCGACCACTAAATTTAATGTGACGGCTAAAGCTGATATTTTAGATGCTTCCATAAAACGTTTGGAACCGAGGTATTGAGATACGACGATAGCTGCGCCGTTCCCGATGACTTCTAGTACCAAAATAGCGATATGGAGATATTGATTCGCTGCACCAACCCCAGATACAGCATCGTCTGATAATGCACTTAACATGAAAGTATCAGCGATCCCCATTAACATAAATAGAAAAACTTCTAGAAAAATAGGCCATGTTAATAAGAATAAACTTAATTTCTCTGTCGGCCCGTTTTTTGCCTGAATTGCTGCCATGTCCGTCCCCTCTTTACCGATATCTATTTTTAGCAAGGTGTATCGTAACATACTTTCTTATCCTTTGCACTCATTTTAACCTACATATCTTTATTATGAAGGGAGCGCTATTTTATGATAAAAAGAGAAGGATAATTATGCACAAAGTATTATAGGATATAAAAATTATTTTTCTCTGATAATTTAGAAAAATATAAAAACATTCATTTTCAACACTTTAGTAAGGATAATCAGCAATATGAAACGTTTACAAAGGTTTATTTTTTAACAGAAAATTTTAATAAAATAGAAATATAAATATACAAAAAATATATTTGTGTGTATAATATGAATTGTTAGAACATATATATATTTCTTTTTGTTTGAAAATGAAAGGGCTAACATTTTTGTGGAGGGTGGAAGTATGAAAAAAAAGATGCCAGTTTTTGTAGTATCAACAGTAGCGATGAGCATGATGTTAGGGGCATGTAGCTACCAAAAAGATGAACCGCAAGCGAACGCAAAAGGGGATAGCGGGAAAAGCGGTGCGAAGCAAGTTATTAATCTAATTGAAACGCAAGAAATTCCAACGATGGATCCAGCGTTATCAGCTGATGCGGTTTCTTCAAGAGTAATGACTAATACGATGGAAGGCTTATACAGTTTAGGAAAAGATGATAAGCTAGTTCCTGGTGTAGCGAAGGAATTCCAAAAGTCAGAAGACGGTAAAAAATATACATTTAAATTACGTGAAGACGCAAAATGGTCAAATGGTGAGCCTGTGACGGCGAAAGATTTCGTATACGCATGGCAAAGAGCAATTAACCCAGATACAGCTGCGAAATCAGCGTACATTATGTATGATATAAAAAATGCAGAGAAAATTAATAAAAAAGAGATGAGTCCGGATCAATTAGGTGTAAAAGCGATTGATGATCATACATTAGAAGTGGAATTAGACAATTCAATTCCATACCTTGTAGATTTAATGGTATATCCAATCTTCTATCCTGTGAATGAAAAGTTTGTAAAAGAACAAGGTACGAAGTTTGGTTTGGAAGCGAATACAACACTTTATAACGGACCATTTACATTAAGTGATTGGCAACATGAACGTAGCTTTAAAATGACAAAGAGCGCGTCATATTGGGACAATAAAGAAGTGAAGATTGAGGAAGTAAACTTTAATATTGTTAAAGATACGTCTACACCAATTAATTTATATGAAACAAACGCAGTCGATCGAGCGACGTTATTAGCGGAGTTCATCGATAAATATAAAGGAAAACCAGATTTCCAAACAGTAGAAGATACATCTGTATTCTTCCTTCGTTTAAATCAAAAAGATCCAGCGTTAGCAAATAAAAATATTCGTAAAGCAATTTCACTTGCTTTTGAACGTAAACCGTTCGTTGATACATTATTAAATAACGGTTCTAAGCCAGCGACAGGATTAATTCCTGATAATTTCATTAAAGGGCCGGATAAAAAAGACTTCCGTGCTGTAAATGGAGATATTGTAAAACCAAACGTGAAAGAAGCGAAGAAATATTGGGAAGCTGGTAAAAAAGAGCTTGGTAAAAATGAAATTGAATTAGAGCTATTAAATGAAGATGTTGAATTATCGAAGAAAACAGGTGAATATTTAAAAGGTGAGTTAGAAAAGAATTTACCAGGTTTAACAGTGAAAATTAAACAACAACCATTTGCGCAAAAACTAAAACTAGAAGATGCAGGCGATTTTGTCATGTCATTCTCTGGATGGAGTGCAGACTTCCCAGATCCAGTTACATACCTTGATATGTTTGTGACGGACGGATCGCAAAATAAAATGAAATACTCTAATCCGAAATATGATGAAATTATCATGAAAGCGAAGAAAGATGGAAGTGATGTAAATGCCCGTTGGAAAAACTTACTAGAAGCAGAGAAAATGTTACTTGATGACGCTGCGATTGTTCCAGTATATCAACGTGGTAGAGCATATATACAAAGAGAATCAATTAAAAATATGTACAACCATAAATATGGCGGTGATTTAAGCTTTAAATGGGCGTCAGTAGAGAAATAAGAAAAAAGCAGGTGATTGCCTGCTTTTTTTTTAATACGTACGTTTCTTATAAATACCTTTCCCGCCAACTTGGTTCCAGCCGGATTGTACATCCAAACTTTTATTAACAAACTTCATCTTTTCTTTACCGCCAAAGAGTTTTTCACCAATGCTATTTGTAATGACACCAATCAATGCTGTGATTCCGATGATGAGGGCAGCAACAGTGACAAAATCAATAAAAAAAGCAATCATTTGCAAATTCCCCCTTTGCCTGTCTGTATGTTTATTGTATGAGATAAAAGATAAAAAAGAAAGAAATGTCAGAAAAATAATTGATTTATTTTAGAAATCGTATAGACATGGATGAGGATGTTTGTTAAAATGAGAACAAACGTTCCTTTTTATTCTCACTTGTATAGTCTTACATTTCTTAATTGATTTATGAAGAAAAGGTAAGAAAACGTTCTCTTTTTCATAGAGAAGATTATGGGGAAATAACTGTATATTACATGAAAAATCTATGACAAGCCAGTATTAAGAGGGTTGAAGGTTATTGTTAAATTACAGCTGAAGTGAGTGTGATCATGTTACATAGCAGTGGAATACACGGAAGAGTTTTCTCAATTAGAAGGAAATTTACTGTATATTTCTTGCAAAATCTATTGTATAATGATTATAGAAGTTACTTATTAAAAGTAATTGTTGTTTGCTCAAAGTTGTTGCTTACATGAAATGAGATTTTTTGCACTTTGTTATAAGACAAGGTATCGTAAAAAATTGCTGAATTTAGAAATTTAAACTGTAATTAGTACAGAATTTGTACTCTTTAAGGAGAGTGAGCTTTGTATGGTAACATTATATAGTTCTCCAAGCTGTACGTCTTGTAGAAAGGCGAAATTATGGCTAGAGGAAAATCATATTCCTTATACAGAACGTAATATTTTCTCAGATCCATTAACGATTGAGGAAATTAAAGAGATTTTACGTATGACAGAAAGCGGAACGGATGAGATTATTTCTACTCGTTCGAAAGTTTTCCAAGAATTAAATGTAAACTTAGAGTCTTTACCACTTCAAGATTTATATAAGATGATTCGTGACTATCCAGGGATTTTACGTCGTCCAATTATGATTGATGAGAAGCGCCTTCAAGTAGGTTACAATGAAGACGAAATCCGCCGTTTCTTACCACGTACAGTAAGAACGTTTCAATTACGTGAAGCACAGCGTCTTGTAAATTAATTATAATAATATGAAAACCTTCTACCTATTATATAGTAGAAGGTTTTTTTTAATGTTTCACATTTCGTAATCGAACTTGTTGCACGATAATACCGATGCATAGAACAGTGAAAATGAATAAGAAAGGCATGTTTGTGGTGAAATTTGGATTATTATGAAAGAACGTTGCAAGCCTGTCTTCATGTGTAACCATTTTTCCTGCTGTATAGGCGAGAATCGCTGCTCCGCAATAAATGAGGAATGGAAAGCGTTCCATAAGTATTAAAATAAGTTTGCTGCCCCAAATAATAATCGGGATAGAAATGAGTAAGCCGATTATTACGAGTAAAAATCTTCCGTGAGCTGCACCTGCAATGGCAATAACGTTGTCAAACCCCATAACGAGATCTGCGAATACAATTGTACGCACAGCTTGAAATAAAGTTGTTTTCCCCTGAATAGCAGAAAGATCGTTGCTATTATCAGTTAGTAAATTTACTGCAATTAATGTAAGTAAAACGCCCCCGATAAGTTGTAGAAATGGAATGTCGAGTAAATAGACAGCTAGTATAGTAAGGATAATTCTTAGAACGATTGCTAAAAGAGTACCAATCAAAATGGCTTTATTTCGTTTCGATTCAGGTAAATTTCGGCTAGCTAGTGCGATGACGATTGCGTTGTCACCACCTAATACAACATCGATACCGACAATCATTAGTACAGATGTTAAAAACTCTAAGTCCATTCGTCTGCCTCCATTTATAATGTTTTAATAAGCGAACTGTATGTATGTGGTGAAGAGAGAGACTAAATCACCTTCTCTAATAAAAGTTTCACTTTATTACAGTGTACGGGGGAGGGTGGAAATGTATGTCCAAATTTTTCATGAGTGAGAAATCGCTATAATGATATATTTGTGTAGATGGTCGAATAAAGATAGGCATATAACTATTTTTGTAAAATAAATCGATTTTATTTCCATTCTGGAGAATCTTATCATAAAATGAGAGTACAAGAATCTATTGATTTGTCATATGAGTGGGGAATCCCTTCATAACAATTCTAAGCAGGAAGGGAGAGTTGTATTTTGGATATTGAAAGAATTAATGACCATACGATGAAATTTTTTATTACGTACATTGATATAGAGGATAGAGGGTTTAATCGTGAAGAAATTTGGTATGACCGCGAACGAAGTGAAGAGCTTTTTTGGGAGATGATGGACGAAGCTCGTGATCATGATGATTTCTTTATTGATGGACCGTTATGGATTCAAGTGCAAGCAGTCGATAAAGGGATTGAAGTACTTGTAACGAAAGCAGAGCTTTCAAAGGATGGACAAAAGCTAGAACTACCAATAGGTGTAGATAAAATTATAGACATTCCTCTAGATGAAGGCATTGAATCATTATTCCAGCAAGAATTAGTGGAAGAGGTAGAGGAACAAGCAGGAACAAACTTTAACGAAGATGGTACGTTTGGATTTTTAATTAAATTTAATGATTTTGAAGATGTCATTTCATTAAGCCACCGTCTTATCTTTGAAGATATAAAAGATGAGCTGTATTCATTTGAGAACCGCTATTATGTATATGTGGAATTCGATGAAGTGCTACATGATGAAGAAGAAATTGATCGTATTTTAAGTATTGTTTTAGAATACGGAGAAGAATCAACTTTAACAATTCATCGTGTAAGTGAGTATGGGAAACAAATTGTGAAAGAGCATGCGCTTGAAACAATTCGCAATAATTTTCCTGCTAAAACGTAGGCCGATTTCTGTAGTATGAAATCGGCTTTTTATATGAAGAATAGGAAAGCTTTCTTAGTAAGGAGGTAAGAGATGAAAAATACGTTAAAGTTGATTTTCTTTGTTTTACTATTGTTCGCGTTATTTGTTTCGTTACGTATGTTTATTGATGTAGCATTTTATTCGGATGTAATTGGTATAAAAGATGTTTCGATTTTAGGTATTATTAGTATTTTATTTACGGTATCTGCATTTTTAATTGGCTGCGTTATTTTCTTAGAGAACCGTCATCCGTCTAAAACACTTACATGGCTCATTGTGTTAGGCATTTTTCCGGTATTTGGATTCTTCGCTTATTTATTATTTGGACAGAACTTTCGGAGGAAGAGAATGTTCCAAAAGAAGGCGTTGCTCGATGAACAAGCATTTTTACAATATAAAGGGCATGAAGATTACGAAGAACGGATTTTGCGCAATCATAAGCACCAAGAGCTGTTATTTCGTTTAGCGGACCGCTTAGGCGCTTTAAATATTTCATTTCAAACTGAAACGAGAACATTAACAAATGGAGATGAAACGTTTCAGGCTATTTTAGATGGATTAAAACGAGCGAAACACCACATTCATATGGAATATTACATTGTGCGTGATGATAAGCTTGGAACAGAAATTAAAGATATTTTAATACAGAAATCAAAAGAAGGTGTTGTCGTTCGTTTTTTATATGATGCGGTTGGAAGTTTTAGATTATCGAATTCATATATTGAAGAATTGAATGATGCAGGAGTAGAAATGATTCCGTTTTTCCCTGTGCGCTTTCCGATTTTAAACGATAAGATTAATTATCGAAACCACCGGAAAATCGTTATTATTGATGGAAATGAAGGATTTGTCGGTGGATTAAATATTGGTGATGAATATTTAGGGAAGGATAAATATTTCGGTTTTTGGCGAGACACGCATTTATATTTGCGTGGTGAAGCTGTTCAAAGCTTGCAACTTATTTTCCTTCAAGATTGGTTTTATATGACTGGTGAGGCTGTGCTGGCCCCTGAATATTTACAAGCGAAAGCAGTTGAGGGTGATCATTGGGGAGGCGTACAACTCGTTGCAGGTGGACCGGATAATAAATGGGAAACAATTAAACATTTATATTTTGCCATGATTTCTTCTGCACGGAAATCAATTTGGATTGCGACGCCGTATTTCATTCCAGATGATGATATTTTATCCGCATTAAAGGTAGCTGCACTTGCTGGTATTGATGTCCGTTTGTTAATGCCGAGTAAGCCTGATAAGCGCACCGTCTTTTACGCATCGAGATCGTACTTCCCAGAACTTTTAGATGCAGGGGTAAAGATATATGAATACGAAAAAGGCTTTCTTCATAGTAAAGTTGTCATTGTCGATTCTGATTTAGCTTCAATTGGGACTGCTAATATGGATATGAGAAGTTTTCATTTGAACTTTGAAGTAAATGCCTTTTTATATGATACAGACAGCATTCGAAAACTTGTTCAAGATTATAAAGAGGATATAGAAGAATCAAGTGAAATTCATGTCGATCGTTTTCATAAAAGGCGTCTTCATAGACGAATTGTTGAATCGACGTATCGATTATTATCACCTTTATTATAAAAAGAGATGTCCGAAATTGGGACATCTCTTTTTTAAAAGGAATTTGTAATAAATTGTAGAATATAAGGAGCTGAAAGGGTGTGATTCCGATGTTTATCGCCAAAAGAGAAAACGGAGAAAAAATCCATCTACTCTATCATCATGATGAAGAGCTTTTACATCGTATGCGTAAAAAGGAAAGCTTCTTTTGCATAGCTTGCGGGAAGGAAGTGCAAATGAAATTAGGGAAACAAAAAAGTTGGCATTTTGCTCATAAGAAAATGGACGCGTGTCTTGCCTTTTATGAAGCAGAATCTATGTATCATATGCACGGTAAAGAATTGTTATATAGGTGGTTCAAACGTCAAAACTTTCCTGTGTATATAGAGCACTATCTTCCAGAAATTCAGCAACGACCAGATATTTTCATAGAGAGAGCAGGGAGAACAATTGCGATTGAATACCAATGCGCCAATCTCTCTATAGAGCAGCTGTACAAACGAACCTATTCGTATTGGCGAGCTGGTATACAGGTCATTTGGATCATTGGTGGAAATCAATTGAAAAGGCAATCAGCATATTGGATGAAATTCTCCTCACTTATGGCTTTCTCCTTACAACCTTATCCTCAGCCATTTCTTATTTTCTTCTGTTCGAAACAAAAATCATTTATGAAATGCGCGTTTCTCACTTCATTTTCTACAAGCGTCTCTTTCACACATATTATCTATTTACCAACTGAAACGACTACTTTTGAAATGCTCTTTTCTCCCGTCTCTTTCCGAAAAGAAACATTAGGTGAGGAATGGAAAAAGCGAAAGAGCAATTTTCGGCAAAATGCTCTGCCGATTTGGAATTACAATCATAAGTCACTATTACGCCTCTTATATCAATGTAAATGTACCCCAGCAAATTTTCCTTCTGAAATCGGTGTGCCACTCCCGTCCTCATTTGCTTTTCAAACAAATCCATTTATATGGCAAGCTTTTCTATATATAAAATGTATAGGTGAGCTTACGGTAGGGGAATGTATTTCCCTTCAATATGTATGTAGTTATGTGAAACCGTATACGAAAAGGCGCATGCTCCCGTACTTTTCACGGCATATATGGAAAGTAGCAGTTGCTGAATATATGACATTTTTATGTTATGCAGGTGTATTGCAGAAAATAGGGACTTATAAGTACCGGAAAAAAAGAGAAGTAGTTATGTTAAAAACAGAGGAGGAAGTTATAAAATATGATGAAATTTGCTTAACGTATGCCTTATCTTTATTTGAGGCAAAGTACAACATGAGAGAAGGAAAAGGGGATATAATAAAGACTGATCGTGAAGGAATTACATAAGAAAAATCGAATTGTATGTAAGTAGAGATATTTAAAGGAGGGCTTAAAGGATGTCTGAACAAAACACAGCAAAAACATTACCAGATCGCAAAGAGATTGAAGAATCAAGTACGTGGCGACTAGAAGATATTTTCCAAACAGATGCAGAATGGGAAAAAGAATTCCAAGCCATTAAAGAGCTATTACCGAAGTTAACTGAATTTAAAGGGAAACTTGGTGACTCTGCGAACAATTTACTTGAAGCATTGCAATATGAAGACGAAATTTCAATGCGATTAGGTAAGCTATATACATATGCACATATGCGTTACGATCAAGATACAACAAACTCTGTGTATCAAGCATTAAATGACCGTGCAACAAATTTATATTCACAAGTATCTAGTAGCACAGCATATATTGTGCCTGAAATTTTATCGATTTCAGAAGATACACTGCAAACATTCTTGACAGAAAATAGAGACTTAAGTGTATATGAACATGCATTAGAAGAAATTACGCGTCAACGCCCGCATGTATTATCTGAAGCGGAAGAGGCTCTATTAGCAGAAGCATCTGAAGTAATGAGTGCATCAAGTAATACATTTGGTATGTTGAATAATGCAGATTTGAAATTCCCATCTATTAAAGGTGAGGATGGAGAAGAAGTGGAAATTACACATGGTCGTTACATTCAGTTTTTAGAAAGTGATGATCGTCGTGTGCGCGAAGATGCATTCAAAGCTGTATATGAAACGTACGGGAAATATAAGAACACATTTGCAAGCACGTTAAGCGGAGCTGTGAAACGTAATAATTTCAATGCGCGTGTTCGTAAATACGATTCTGCACGTCAAGCGGCATTAAGTAATAATAATATTCCTGAAGCGGTGTATGATCAACTTGTTGAATCTGTAAATGATAATTTACACTTGCTACATCGTTACATTGATATTCGTAAGCGTGCACTAGGACTTGATGAGCTTCATATGTATGATTTATATACACCACTTGTACCAGAAGTGAAAATGAACGTGAAGTATGAAGAAGCACAAGACATGTTATTAAAGTCTTTAAACGTACTTGGTGATGAGTATGTTGACATTTTAAAAGAAGCATATGAAAATCGCTGGGTAGATGTGTATGAGAATAAAGGAAAGCGAAGCGGAGCATATTCATCTGGTGCATATGGAACAAATCCGTATATTTTAATGAACTGGCATGATAATGTAAATAATTTATATACACTTGCTCATGAGTTCGGTCATTCCGTGCATAGTTACTATACAAGAAAGACGCAGCCGCACGTATACGGTGATTATTCAATCTTCGTTGCGGAAGTAGCATCAACTTGTAATGAAGCACTTCTAAACGATTATTTATTAAAAACGACAGAAGATAAGAAAGAGCGTCTATACTTATTAAATCATTATTTAGAAGGATTCCGTGGTACTGTATTCCGTCAAACGATGTTCGCAGAGTTTGAGCATATTATTCATAAGAAAGTACAAGAAGGACATGCGGTTACACCAGACATGTTAACGAAGATCTACTATGATTTAAATAAGAAATATTTCGGTGATGCTTTAGTAATCGATGAAGAAATTGGTTTAGAGTGGTCGCGTATTCCGCACTTCTACTACAACTATTACGTATACCAATACGCAACAGGATTTAGTGCAGCAACGGCTTTATCTAAACAAATTTTAGAAGAGGGGCAACCAGCAGTAGAACGTTACATTAATGAGTTCTTAAAAGCAGGAAGCTCAGATTATCCAATTGAAGTGCTGAAAAAAGCTGGAGTAGATATGGCATCTCCAGAACCGGTAAAAGAAGCGCTACAAGTATTTGAAGAGAAATTAAATGAATTAGAAGCATTATTATTTGAAGAGAAGTAATTGTAAAGACGAGGAATTTACCTCGTCTTTTTTGTTTTTAATATTTTTTGTCGATATTTGTCGAAGGGATAAGGTGAATTTCTTTCTTTTTTCTAAATTAGAAGGCAGTTTTACAGGTGATTTTTGTAGTTAAAACCTTTTAAATCGTTTTTTATGGTTGAAATAAGAGAGAGCGATGACAATGACTCCAAATAAAAGAGGGAAGGCAATAATTTTAGGAAAAGCTTGTAGTAGAGAGAGGATGTACAAGAAAAAAGAAACGATGACAGCTAGTAAGATAAGTAAAATATACGTTTTTTTCATACGGAACACCTCCAAGATAGCTTTTTTATAGCTTATTCAGAAATGAAAACGTTTAGAATGTGACAAAAGTGTGAAATTCGACAAAAGGGGTTGTCATCTGACGTCGAATCTTGTAATATAATAAGCGTGAACGAATTCACATACAAACATATACCCCTTTGTTTGAACGTGAAAATTTCTCCCATCCCCTTTAATATTTTTATAAGCCGTAAAGAAGAAGACCTGGTGTTTTACACCAGGTCTTTTTCTTTTGCTATCCATTTCCAATAACGTTCACATTTTACGTCAATCATTTGTACTTTTCGTTTCAGTTGTAATTTTTTCAGTTCACGCTCGATCTCTTGCTGCGAGCAGTCATATATAAATGCTACTTCTTTTGAAGATATAAATTGCGTTGCTTCTAGTAACACTTCTAAAGGTGGTAATGGTTCTGGCTCGATTTCACATTTTACAAGTTCTTTCAATAATTGTACGTATACGTCGTAGGAATAAGTTCCAGCGATTTTAATACCTTCTTCATCTGAATTCGCATGAAAGAATACGAGAGAAGGTATTTCTGTAATGTGCATCTCATTTGTAAATTTTAAGTCACATTGGAAAGCTTTTTTTGCGCTAGCGGAATGTAGGTCTTTTTTAAATTCTTCTACATCAATATCGCTATCTCTTGCACATGCAAGTAATAATTCGCAGTCAGGGTTTGATACATTTTCAAGGAAAATGTATTCTTGGAGTTTTCGCAAAAACTTCGAACCTGCTTTTCGGCCCTGTAACTCCGCTGCCTTAATTGCCATCGAAACTAAATATGGTGTTGACGATGCTTCTTGCATATGTACCTTTCCATCACATGAAAAACCTTGTAAACTTGTTGTCTTTTCCCACACAAATCGAATATTAGCAGGTTTATTCCATTTGTGTGAGGAAGCGTTCGTTCCATCCACTTTTCCTGTTACGATATGACGAATAGAGAAGTATTTCCCGTATTCAAGCCATAGTTTAATAATAAAGGGCTCAATTTCCCAGCAATCTTTACAAAGTGGATCAATAAATAAATATGCTTCTACAGACTTATGCTCACATGCGGAAGGAGATGGCATATTTATATGCGTTGCTTCCTGCTTATCCATTACACTTCACCTGTTTCGTTTGGAGTATTAACCATATGCTGAGCAGTTAACGCTAAACGTTCAAAAACGAACTCTCTTATATGACCGTGCACTCCTGTGTCATCCATTGCTTGCTCCATACATGATAGCCAAGCCTCTGCTCGTTTTGGAGTAATCTCAAACGGAAGATGGCGTGCTCTTAACATAGGATGACCATGTTCTTCAGTGTACAAATTAGGACCACCTAAATATTGCGTTAAAAATTGTTTCTGCTTCCTAGCGGTTTCTGTTAAATCATCCGGGAAGATGGGAGATAGGTCAGGGTGTTTACTGACATAGGAATAAAACGTGTCTACTAATATTGCAATGCATTGTTCACCGCCAATTGCTTCAAATGGTGTCATCGGTTGCTTGCTCATCCTTTATAAACTCCTTTTTCCATGAAATGTATATCTATTGTAGCAATGGAATGTTCTAGAGGGCAAATAAACAGCCTTCATAACGTTCTTTGCTTAGTTTTCAAATGTAAAAGAATCTTTTCCTTTTAAAAAGTGAGATATATCCACTAGTAGAACGTATTCACTAGTGGAATTTTCACTTTAGCGTGCTTTGTTTTGTTTGGCAAGGAAAAAGCGTTTTACTTTATTATTTGTATGACGGATTGGTATGTCGTGCTGTTTTAATAAATGAATAAACGCAGCTTTTCCTGTTTCTTCATCTTGCACTTCAAATTCAATTTCATAATCATCGTGATTGTAATAGAAACTATGATCAAAGACAAGCGTTCCGCCTTCAAATAGTGTTTCGGCTCTTTCAGTTGTTAAACTACCCATATAAGTTAAAGTGGAAACAGGAATTTGTAATTTGTGTAGTTGATCCATTACAGCCCCTGGAATGATTACGTTTGTTTCCATCATCATTCTTGCTTCGTCTTCTGTTACGACTTGATGCGTTTCTAACAAGCCGATTTCTGCAGGTTGTTTCAATGTTAATGTATAAGTTTCTCCTTTATGACGAATACGAAGTGCAGAGCCAGCTTCTTTTAACGAGAAGCCCGGTGTTTCAAAGTAGTGATTCACCTGTTTCGTAAATACCTCAATAGAGAATGATTTACATAATGTATCGAATTCTTCTTCTGTAACAATATTTTTAAATTCAATTTCAATTTCTTGTGTCATTGTATGCGCGCTCCTTTTAAAAAATAATTCTGTACACATTATCGCTTTTTCATAAATTTGGTTCAATGTTTTATTTGTTTGCGTCCATGTTATGATACAATAATACTGTTAAGTAAGACAGGAAGTTGAGATGGAGGAGTTAGAGCATGCAAAATAAAATTCAAGTTAAGAGCGTAGAAAAGAGAGAGAATGCGCTTATTTTTTGTGCGGAAAATAATGAAATAGAGGTAAAGGAGTTAAGTGCGCGTAATCACGTACTTGTAGACTCAGACAATTTATCATTTTTATATATTTTAGAAAACGAATCATCTTTCATTTATGTAAGTATTCCGCACACATGCTGGGAAGCAATGCATGAAGCGATGAATAACGATATAGTAATGTTCGTTCGTGTGAATGACGTTGAAATGGAATTAGAAAATTTAAAAGAAGAAGTAGAATATTTAGTTGAAAATATTGAAGGTAATGCAAATTACGGAGAAGAACTAGTAACTGCTGTAGAAAAAGTATTTCTATAAGCAAATGGATTGATTTTGGTGGTGGTTGAAATGAATCGAAATTGGGAAGAATTTTTAGCACCTTACCATCAAGCGGTGGCAGAGCTGAAAGTGAAACTAAAAGGAATGCGTACTCAATTTGCAATGTTAACAGAGCATTCTCCAATTGAGTTTGTAACAGGAAGGGTAAAGTCGGTTGCTAGTATTATTGATAAAGCGGAGAAGAGAAATGTACCGCTAGATCGGCTGAGAGAAGATATGCAAGACATCGCGGGCCTTCGAATGATGTGTCAATTTGTTGATGAGATTAAGCCTGTTGTAGAATATCTTCGAAAACGAAATGACTTTGAAATCGTGGAAGAACGTGATTATGTCACGCAAAAGAAAGATAGTGGCTATCGCTCTTATCACGTTGTCATTAGTTACCCCGTTCAAACGATTCAGGGAGAAAAAAAAGTATTGGTAGAAATCCAAATACGCACGTTAGCAATGAATTTTTGGGCAACAATTGAGCATTCTTTAAATTATAAATATAGTGGACGTTTTCCTGAAGATATTAAAATACGCTTGCAACGCGCAGCGGAAGCGGCGTTTTTATTAGATGAAGAAATGTCTTCTATTCGTCTTGAGATTCAAGAAGCGCAGAAAGCTTTTTCAAGAAAACAAGAAACGAAAGATTCCGAATCATAAACTAAAGGGTGTTGGGCGATGAAATTTACAATTATGTCAAAGGGAGATCAATCATCAGATACACTGGCAAGCACGATGAAAGAATACTTGCTAGATTTTGGATTTATAATGGATGAAAAGGAACCCGATATTGTAATTTCTGTTGGGGGAGATGGAACGCTTTTATATGCATTTCATCGTTATTATAATCGATTGGATGAAACAGCATTTGTTGGTGTACATACAGGGCATTTAGGTTTCTATGCAGATTGGTTACCGACAGAAGTAGAGAAATTAGTAATTGCAATTGCTAAAACACCATTCCAAGTGGTGGAATATCCGCTTTTAGAAGTGATTATTCGCTATGTGAATGGGAGTAAAGAGTCACAGTATTTGGCGATGAATGAAGCAACTGTTAAAAGTGCGGAAGGTACATTAGTAACAGAAGTGGAAATACGCGGAGAGTACTTTGAAACGTTCCGCGGGGATGGCCTTTGTATTTCTACTCCTTCGGGAAGTACTGCGTATAATAAGGCGCTTGGCGGAGCTATTATTCACCCTTCTATTGAAGCGATTCAAATTGCAGAAATGGCATCTATTAATAACCGTGTGTTTCGTACTGTAGGCTCGCCACTCGTATTGCCGAAGCATCATACATGTGTGTTGAAGCCGGCTGCAGGAATGAACTTACAAATTACGGTGGACCATTTAACGATGGTTCATCAAGATGTGAAATCAATCCAGTATCGCGTTGCAAACGAGAAAGTACGATTTGTTCGTTTCCGTCCGTTCCCGTTCTGGAAACGAGTTCGTGACTCGTTTGTTGCAGATAAATAGAAAGGGTTTATATATTTGAACAGATTTACATTGAAATGGGATATAGAATCGGCTGAAGAGGGAACTTTAGTTAGAGAATTTTTAAAAACAAAAGGGATTTCTAAAGCCGCCTTAACGGATATAAAATTTCGCGGCGGAGCTATTGAAGTAAATAATCAACATGCCAGTGTTCGTCATCAGTTGCAAGCTGGTGAAGAATTACGTGTTTTTTTTCCAGTGGAAGAAAGAAGTGAAGGGATGATTAAAGAAGATATCCCTTTATGTATTGTATATGAAGATGATGCGGTTCTCGTCATAAACAAAGAGGCGAACATGTCAACGATTCCGTCTAGAGAACATCCGGCAGGTAGTGTTGCGAATGCGCTCTTATCTCATTATGATAAGCAGCATCTTGCAAGTACGGTGCATATCGTAACAAGATTAGATCGTGATACTTCAGGGCTTATGCTTATTGCAAAAAATCGTTTCGTGCATCATCTTTTATCGAAACAGCATCAACAAAAAGCTGTGAAAAGAACATATGAAGCAATTGTTCACGGTGAGATGATAGAACGAGAAGGAACGATTGATGCACCGATTGGACGAAAATCGGATAGCATTATTGAGCGAACCGTTTGTGAAAATGGGCAAAGAGCAGTTACTCATTTTAGAGTGATGGATAGCGCCAATCATAAGACGCATGTATCACTTGAGCTTGAGACCGGAAGAACGCATCAAATTCGTGTACATATGGCTCATATAGGCCACCCGTTACTTGGTGATGATTTATATGGAGGAAGAAGAGATGTGATAAAACGTCAAGCACTTCATAGTACATCTTTGACGTTTTATCATCCTATTTTAGAGAAGGAAATGTCTTTCACTACAACGATTCCAAGCGATATGGAAGAGGTATTAAGGTATACTTAAAAAGGGAACAAAATTCTTCGTTACATAAGAATTTTGTTCCCTTTTTTCTTAGCGGAATAATATTAAAATTTGATTTTCACCCGTGCGCTTTATAACGAAAAAGCCACTTTCGGATTTTGTAGCAATGCCATCGTTATTTGGACGACAATATCCATGCGTTTCGCAAGTGCCGTCATCGCGTACTAACATTTGTCCAATTAATCCGACAGGAAGCCACTCGGTACGATCTTTTCTTGCTATATATTTGCAAGTTGGATCCCATTCTGTATTTAAAAGAGGTTGTATGTCTTGCGATTCCCTACGTACATATTGGCGTTTTCCAAAGTTATCTGTTTTATAGCGTTTTTGCCAACTTAAAGCACCGCTATTTCCTATAAGGGCGGGGGTTGCACTAGATATTCCTAAAATGAATGAATCGTTTGAAGTAGCGATCCGAATTTTTTCTTCGCTACTAAATGTAACGAAATAACCTACATCAATAAAATTATTGTCTGTTGTTTCAAACATTTGTGCAAAATCAGTTCCACTTGCATTGTAAGAAGCGCCATCAATATACATTTCCCCATTATGAGCAAGCCACTTTGCACCGATATTATGATCGGTTTCATTTGTGCCGTTTGCAATAAACCAAGAATAAGATTCTTCTGCTGTGCCGAAGCGCCCCATAATATGGCTACCTGCAAAATGAGCTGTTGATGTATGATTACCTTCCGCATGAGAAGAGAATCCGTTAGCGATAGTCGCGGTTCCTTCTGCATGTGCTGCTTCGCCTAAAGCGATTGTATGTTTACCTTCCGCATGAGAATAAGAGCCACCTGCTGTCGTTTCACTTCCTTCACTATGGGAACTATGTCCAGTTGCTTTCGTTTTTGATCCTTCCGCATGAGAGAAAGAAGCTTTTGCGTGTGTAAGAAGTCCTTCTGCATGTGAAGCTGTACCCTCTGCATTAGAGTGAAGCCCCTCTGCATGTGCATATCGTCCCCCTTTTTTTACTTTTGTATTTTCAGGTGTAGGAGTTTGAATTATGATTGTTTTTTCTGTTTGTATATCATTGGATGGTGCTAATGCTTCTCTTATTTTTTTCACTTGATTTATAATAGCAGCTGGAATTTCTGATTCTGCTTTTTTATTTATTGCTACAGGGATGTCTTCTTCTGTATTTTTCTCTGTTTGCTCAGAAGGCACAACCTGTTCAGTGTGAGTAGAGAGAGGTTTATTTTTTTGCTGCATCTTTGTTTTTCTATTATCGATTATGCGGCTCATTACAGCATTTTCTAAAGAGACATATTTTGGTTTAGCTTTGTTTTTGGGGGAAGCCCCTTGTCCGTCCGGTTCTTCTAAAGCTGCAGATCGAATGCTGCACCAGTTGTTAATTCCGTACATGGGCAGATAAAAAGGCGGGCATTTTCTTTTTTGTTTAGAAGATTTTTTCTTCATTCTGTCACCTCCTGCGACAGTATATGCCGTGTAATTAAAAAAAGATGCACTTTATTGCATCTTTTTTTAATTACTTTACCTAGTTTTTATAGGAGAGCCGCCTAAATGATACGATAATCCTCGTAATTTGTGAATGATATCTAAATAAGGGTCGTTATGAAATTGGGCGAAATTTCTCAGGGACAAAAGACAGGGAGGAAGGGACGGAAACGGTCTCCATCTCAGGATAACGTAGTCCGGTTAGTTTGCCACCAAATACAGCTCCAGTGTCAATATTGACTGTATGATTTACGAAGCGAGGTTCTTTAACAGGTGTATGTCCATATACAATCCAAGCTTTTCCTTTATATTCCTTTGCCCAGTCGCGACGGACAGGAGAGCCGTCAGCATGTTTTTCTCCTGTAATATCGCCATATAATACAAAGGTTTGTACTTTTTTATCTTGTCTTCCTATGTAATCTTGCCGAATTCCAGCGTGACATACAATTAACCTTTTCTCGTCGAGTACGTGATATAAAGGAGATTGCTCATAAAGTGTGATGAATTTTTCTTTTATAATGTTTTGTTTATGAGAAGGCAGTGCTTCATATTCGGCAACAGTTGTTTCGAGTCCATGAGCAATTGTCACATTACGCCCAAGGAAAAATCGGTATAGCTTATTGCAGTGATTTCCCGGAGCGTAATAAGCTACTTTTTTATTTATAACAAGTTTCCATACAATTTCAATCATACGTAATGAATGAGGGCCGCGATCTGTAATATCACCAACAAATGCAAGCCTACGTTGGTCAGGGTGAAACGGCAGGTCACTATTCCAGTTGTATCCGAGTTTCGTCGTTAAATCTTGAAACTCTTGAAAGCATCCATGAATATCCCCTATAATGTCAAATTTCATATTTAAACCTCCACCATATTTTTCATTAGTATATCTAAAAAAGGATAGAGATAAAAATATACTTTTTTTGCTCGTCATTTAAACATAAAGATTTTCGTTCTTGAGCGAACGTTTAAAACGAATCCAATCGCTATCATGTATGTGAGTAAAGAACTTCCTCCGTAGCTCATAAGGGGTAATGTAATTCCTGTAATAGGTAGTAATCCGATGGTCATCCCGATATTTTGAAATACTTGAAAGGTAAACATTCCGATTGTACCAGCACAGATGTAACTACCGAAAGGGTCATTACTTTCTAAAGCGATATGGATCATGCGGAAAATAAGTAGAAAAAAAAGTGAAATAATGACACTTGCGCCTAAAAAGCCGAATTGCTCAGCGACATTAGTGAAAATAAAATCTGTATGTGGTTCTGGAAAGTATACTTGTCCATTTTCCCAACCTTTTCCTTGCATTTCCCCTGATCCAGTAGCTAAGAAAGCTTGTCTTAATTGATAGCCTTGCGCATCATATTTGTATGGCGCTAACCAGCCGTAGAAGCGATTTAGTTGATATTCTTGTAAAATGTGTGCTTTAAAGAATTTTGTATGAGTAAAAAAAATATACGTTAATGTAACGCCAGCTACAAAAATACCAGAAACTAATCCGAAAATAAAACGCCAACGTATACCAGAAACTAGTATCATTGCTGCGAGCATAGCGGAAATTACCATTGTGTTTCCTAAATCAGGTTCCTTTGCAATAAGTAGTAGGGGTGGCAAACTTGTTGCACATATTTTTCCGAGTAATAAAAAATCGCCGTGTATTGTTCGGAAAAAATGTTTCTCATTGTGATTTGCTATAATTCGTCCGGTGACGATAATTAAAAACAATTTCATAATTTCAGAAGGCTGGAAATTTCCGATGCCTGGAAGCCTGTACCAAGCGGTCGCACCTTTTATTGTAACGGCACCTGGTACTTGAAGTTCTAGTCCAATTAGTAGTACCAATGCAAAGCTATATAAATACCAAGCAATTTTTTGATAACGATCGAAATCGATAATCATTATAAAACCGATGGCTATAAATCCAATGAAGTACCATTGGATTTGCTTTAATACAAAATTTACATTTTGCAAAAATGGTGGTAAAGAGGCTTGTGCACTTGCAATTGCAAAGCAACTAACAGTCCCAATGGCAAATAAGATGAATAGTAATACGTAGTCTATTTGATATTGAGAATTTGGATCTTTCAATGTATGTATTCCTTTCTATCGCCTAGTAAGTATATGGATCATGTCATGGTAAAAATAATATACAAGCAGACTATGCATACATTTATTCCACTATTTGTGGGAAGTCATACATCACGAGGAAGGAATAGCTCCTCCCTTGTGATGGACTATATTGCACGGAGCTCTTTTGTAATGATATTTAAACAATAAGAAAGTCGTGCATGTGTATTTTTATCTGGAATGAGGTTTGGAAATAGATCGTAAAATTTGGTCGCATTTTTATACCATCCGTAAGCTCTTATCAAACCTTTTTTATAATATTTGGCGTCTTGTAAGAAACCATACTTTTTCGAGGTTAAAACGAGCTGAGAAAAATCTTCACAGCCCTCAAGGAATTTGTGACGTACTTGCTGTCCAGTATGAAGACGGAATGAACTTAAGGGCTCAGTTATATACATCGCATCACCTTTTGAAAGTAAACTTATCCAAGAGGCCATATCAACGCTACAACCATATTTTCTGCCATTTAAAGTGCCGAAAGGTTCCGTTAATAGGCTTTTTCTAAAGAGTACGATTGTAGGCTCACCGATAATATTTTGTCCTGCCATAAGCATACGGTTTCCAAAATCTTTCCCATTTAGTAGAGTATCTTCATCATATAATTTTTTCATGGAGGGATGTTGTTCAATTATATCTCCATTATCATCAATCCAAGTGCGATAGGATGTGATAAGTGCGAGATTTTTATTGAGGTCTTGTTGGAAATAAAACATCATTTTTTCGATTTTATTATTATAAAATGTATCATCGTCCATTAAGAAATTTATGTACTCTCCATTTGACTGTTCTAAGAGCATAAGGGCGTTATGAAATTGTCCTAGAGTAGAGGCATTTCGAATGTACGTTATATGTTTATGCTTATGTAAATAATGTCTGTATATTAATTTTTCTGTTTCATTATTTGTACTATCGTCCCCTACAATAATTTCAATATTTGAATACGTTTGCGCTAATGCACTTTCTAAAGCAATTTTAAAATAATGTGGTCGATTATAGGTGGGAATAAGGATGGAAACGAGAGGCGGATTTTTTATATTATTCATATACAACTACCTTTCAGAAGTTTTTTGTGTAAGAATAATATCTTGATAACTTGTGTGTTCAGTTCTGCTACACCATGAACCATAATGAGGGGGGGACTGTATTTCTAGTCCATATTTATTTAATAGGGTACGAATATCTTCCTCAGGATAGGCAACTGCGAAATTAGGGATATCTTTATTTAGAACATAACAATTGTCAATTTGATGATAAAAACCTAACGTACTTAGTCCTGCATTTAAGTAATAGGATGATTCAGGGTTAATTAAAAAGAAAGTAATAAAACATCTCCCATCTTTTTTCAGAACTCGTGCAATCTCGCATACGTAATGTTCTAATTCTTTCGGAAGGAGATGGGTAAATACAGACGTTAAAAAAATAAAATCGAATGATTCATCTTCATATGGAAACTTGTATTGGGAAGCATCTTCTTTTCCATCGGGATTGTAGAATTGGTTATATATATCGACATGTTCAAAATGGAAATTGTTACGGCGTGTTGAAATGTTATTTTTGCACCATGTAATTCCCTTATTAAATAAGTCAAATCCATAATAAGTACCATCATCGCTTAAATAGTTCATTAATGGAACCGCCATTCGGCCGATACCACAGCCTATATCTAACACTGTTTCATTTGATTTTAAATTGCCAATTTCAATAAAATACTGCATAAACTCTTTTCCAACTTCTTCAAAGTCACCACCTACATATTGAACGAGTTCTGGGGGGGGAATTAATGTGGTTTTTTTCTCATTTTCGTTCATACATTCACTCCGTCCTTGTAGTAAAGTAAGAGATTTTTATTGCATATATAAGTTAATCATTTATAGTGAGGGGAACGTTACACGATTGGTTCTTATGAATCAGTAGTGTAATATAACCCCTCAAAAGAATAAAATTGTATTCTATTCTTTTCGCCAATAAATACCGAAATCATCAATTTGAGTCATAGGAGCTTTTATGTTTCTTTCACTTCTGAAATCTGTTACAGCTTCTGCACATGTTACTAATCCGTAGTCATCAATAATAATAAAGCCACCTGTTGAAACTTTATCATATAAATTTACAAGACTATCCATCGTTGATTCATACATATCACCGTCAAGGCGAGCAATTGCAATTTTTTCTACCGGTGCTGAAGGCAGTGTGTCTTTAAACCAACCCTTTAAAAATTTCACCTGATCATTTAATAAATCGTATTTTTTAAAATTTTCTTGTACTGTTTCTAAAGAAACTCGTAAGTAATCGAATGTGTGCAAATAATCACCGTAATCTTTCGGATATTGTTCTAAGTTAGGTGCTGGCAGACCTTCAAACGAATCGGCCACCCATACAGTACGATCCTTAATGTTGTTTGCTTGTAAAAACCCATTCATAAAAATGCAGGATCCTCCGCGCCATACACCAGTTTCAATAAAATCGCCTTCTATATTTTCCCTGACAACAGTTTCCATAGCCTCTTGTAATTGATTCATACGTTTTCGACCAACCATACTGTGTGCAGCTCTTGGCCAATCCTTGCCACCTTGACGCTCATTGTTTGAAACGTTAGGATTAACGATTTTTAAATTGTGATTTTCTACGTACTGCTTAAGAAATAAAGGAAGTGGAACCGTAACTGGTTCATATGATAGTTCTTTAGATATATGTAACGAAGCAGGTAAGTATGGTTCGTATTCTAACCATATTTCAAATAAAATTGTTTTCTTTAATAACTCAAGATAAAGCTGGACAGCCGATTTATTTTCCATATAATTGCCTCCTGAAGAATGTCATACAACATTATGACTATGTAGAAAAGAAGGATTTAATGATTGAATTTACCAATGAAAAAGCAGTAAAACTGATATCAGTTTTACTGCTAAGTAAAAAATTAAGCGATTTTTTCAATAATAATAGATGCACTCGTACCAAGAGCTAATGATAGTCCAAGTCCTGTAACAATTACTTCAACTAATGATGGAGTTGTCGTAATTTGCGTAATTGCTTGAACAACGATAGGTGCTCCAACTGAGATTAAAGTCGCCCCAGTACCAGGTACAGGTACCCCGTTCACTTGGATTGTAAGGCCTCCTAATAGACTTACGGCTGCAGTATATACGATAACAGTAATTTTATAGAATCCAGTTTCACTAATTACGAAAGTATCGGCATCTAATTGAGAAATTGCTGTACCAAACTGAGATCCAACGGTATTAAATGGTAGTGGATCATTAATTCCAAGATCTAAAGAAATCCCAGCGGAGTTAAATGCATACAATCCTGCTGGAAGTCCTAGCCCTGATGGTCCAGTCGGTCCAGTTGGCCCAGTCGGTCCGGTAGCACCAGTTGGCCCAGTCGGTCCAGTCGCGC